>JAYVUZ010000224.1:0-8402 GCA_043787415.1 Fimbriiglobus sp.
TACGGCGCGATCATCACCGCCGGGGTCTATCCGGCCAGCAGCATCAAGGTCGCCGAGGCGGCCAAAGTGATCGAAAACACCCAGCGCGACTTGAACATCGCGCTGATGAACGAGTTGTCGCTGATCTTCAACCGCATCGGCATCGACACGCTCGACGTGCTGAAGGCGGCGGGAACGAAATGGAACTTCCTGCCGTTTCGCCCCGGGTTGGTGGGCGGCCACTGCATCGGCGTCGATCCGTATTATCTGACGCACAAGGCCGAGATGCTGGGCTACACGCCGCAGGTGATCCTGGCCGGGCGGCGCATCAACGACGGCATGGGCAAGTACGTGGCCGAGCAGACCGTCAAGCAGATGATTGCCGGCGGCCATCCGGTGAAGGATGCGGACATCGTCGTGCTCGGCATGACCTTCAAGGAAAACTGCCCGGACCTGCGCAACAGCAAGGTCATCGACATCGTGCGCGAGCTGCGCAGTTACGGTGCGCGCGTGCACGTGCACGACCCGGTGGCCGCGTCGGACGAATGCCTGCACGAATACGGCGTGGCGCTGACGCCGTGGGAAGCGCTGCCGCGGGCCTCGGCGATGGTCGCCGCGGTGGCCCACGACAGCTACCTGTCGCAGGGCCTGGGGCCGCTCACCGAGCGCCTGGTGCCCGGCGGCGTGTTCGTCGACGTGAAGTCGAGCTGGGCGCCTGCGGAAGTGGCCGGCCTGGGCTTCGTCGGCTGGCGGCTGTGAGTGTGGCATTCGAACCCAGGCGGCGCACTGCATGAAAGTCACCGCCATCGGCACCGGCTACGTCGGTCTGGTCACCGGCACCTGCCTGGCCGAGGTTGGCCACCAAGTCGTTTGCGTGGATATCGATCCGACCAAGGTAGCCGGATTGAACAACGGCGTGATCCCGATCTACGAGCCCGGGCTGGAGGATCTGGTCAAGGCCAACCATGCTGCCGGCAGGCTGCGCTTTTCCACCGATGCCGCGGCCGGCGTTGCGCACGGAGACGTGTTGTTCATCGCCGTCGGCACGCCGCCGGATGAAGACGGCAGCGCAGACCTGTCGCATGTGCTGGAGGTCGCGCGCACGATCGGCAGTTACCTGGACCGGCATGCCGTGATCGTCGACAAGTCCACCGTCCCGGTCGGAACGGCCGATCGCGTGCGTGCGGCGATTGCCGCGCAACTTGCGGAACGTGCGGTCGATGTCGCGTTCGACGTGATCTCGAATCCGGAATTCCTCAAGGAAGGCGAAGCGGTCAACGACTGCATGCGCCCGGACCGCATCGTCATCGGGTTGGATCCATCCGGATCAAGTCCGTCGCGGGCCATCGAGTCGATGAAGCGGCTGTACGCGCCGTTTAATCGCAACCACGATCGCCTGGTGGTGATGGATGTGCGTTCTGCGGAACTGACCAAGTACGCCGCCAACGCGATGCTGGCGACCAAAATCAGCTTCATCAACGAGATGGCGAACCTGTGCGACAAGCTCCAGGCGAACATAAACGATGTCCGTAAGGGCATCGGTCACGACCAGCGGATCGGCTTCCAGTTCCTGTTCCCCGGCCCCGGGTACGGCGGGAGCTGCTTCCCGAAGGACATCCGGGCCATCCTGGGCATGGGCCGCAAGGTCGGGCAACCGCTGGCCCTGATGCAGAGCGTGGACGACGTGAACGAGGCCCAGAAGCAGGTGCTGTTCACCAAGATCACGGGCCACTTCGGCGACCTGGCCGGCAAGACGTTCGCCGTCTGGGGGCTGGCGTTCAAGCCCCGCACCGACGACATCCGCGAGGCTCCGGCCCTGACGCTCATCGACGCCTTGCTAAAAGCCGGGGCGAGCGTGCGGGTCCACGACCCGGAGGCGATGGCCAACGTGCGGGAGCTGTACGGCGACAAGCTGACTTACAGTGACCGCCCGTACGGGGCCGTCGAGGGTGCCGACGCTTTGATACTCGTCACCGAGTGGCCGGAGTTCCGCACCCCGGACTTTGAGGTGCTGAAACGGCTGCTCAAGTCGCCGGTCATCTTCGACGGGCGGAACGTGTACGACGAGGCCGTGACCGGCCGGGCCGGGTTCACCTACTACGGCATCGGGCGAGGTAAGCGATGACCGGGCCGTTCACCGTCACCTTCCGCCACGGCGGCAAGACCCCGAAGCCGGGTGAGTACGAGTCCACGGTCGCCGTCGAGGGGCCGAAGACCGGCGCCTTCCGCGGCTCCCTCTTCCCCGACGACATGTCGGTCAAGGGGCGGATCACGGATGGCCGCTATCCGCTGCACATCGGCTTCCACCGCCGGGACAAGCAGCCGAAGCCGACGGCCGCCGACCTGTG
This sequence comes from Fimbriiglobus sp., assembly GCA_043787415.1. Taxonomy (GTDB): domain Bacteria; phylum Planctomycetota; class Planctomycetia; order Gemmatales; family Gemmataceae; genus JAXMAZ01. The sequence continues at coordinate 2,328 of JAYVUZ010000224.1, forward strand.
CGTGCGGACCAGCGGCTTCCGGGCGGCACTGATCGTCAACCTGGACAAGGCCGTGCCGGTGCGGAGTGACAACCCGGTGAAGACGACCAGCACTTACATCCACGTCCACAACGGCGGGGCCGAGAAGCGGGGCAGCGAGGGCTGCCAGACGCTGCCGGCCGCCGACTGGGCCAAGTTCCTCAAGCTGTTCCTCGACCACTACCCGCGGCTCGAAGACTGGATGGCGGTGAGCCAGTACATCGGCGTGCAGTGCGGCGAGTTGGTGGTGACGGTATAATATTATTTATGCCTACCGACACGACATCCTCACCGGCCCGCGAGACGGTTCCGCCGTCGCTCGGGGAGTACATAGTCGCCACACCGGGCACCTGCGGCGGCGAGCCGCGGATCGCCGGCACCCGCATCAAGGTGCGGCATGTGTACGGGTGGGTGGAGGGTCAGGGGCTGAGCGTCTCGCAGGTGGTCGAACAGTACCCGCACCTGACCCGGGCCGCTGTGTACTCTGCCTTGGCGTACTATTGGGCACACGAGGTCGAGGTCCGCCGTGCGGCCGATGCGGCAGGCCGCGTAGCCGACGACCTGCGGACGGCCGGCGGGCCGTCGCTGGTGGCCCGGAAGCTTGCCGCCCGGGGTGGGCCGGATGTCACGGGCGATCCGCTTTCACCTGGATGAGCACGTGGCCCGGGCGGTGGCCGTTGGCCTCCGCCGGCGGGGCATGGACGTGACTACCACAGCCGACGCCGGGCTGCTCGGTGCGGGTGACGCCGATCACCTCACCTACGCCACGGCCCAAGGTCGACTCGTGTTCACCGAGGACGAGGATTTCCTGACCCTGGCCAGTCAGGGTGTCGCTCATGCGGGCATCGCCTACAGCCGGCAGAACACCCGGTCAACCGGCGAGGTGATCGCCGGACTTGAACTGATCTGGAAGCTGTGCGAGCCAGACGAAATCCGGAACACCGTCCAGTTCCTGTGACCCGCCTCACCCCGGCCGTTCGGCCACGGCCACCATGCAATCGCTCGCCCCGGCGGCGTAGCTCAGGCCGGCCGCCAGCTTTGCCACCGGCTTCCGCGTCAGCGCCCGCTGCCACACCGCCCCGCCCCGCGTCGCCGCCAGCTTGGCGCTGCTCCGTAGCCAGTCGCTGTGGCGAATCAGCCGCACATCTCGCACCGCGAACCCGGCGGCGGTCAGCATGTCGGTGAGTGTCGTCGGCTCGAAATGGGTCAGGTGCCGGGGCAGGTCGAGGGCGAACCAGTCGGCCCCGAAGATGCTCGCCGCCCAGCTCGCCCGGTTCGGGCAGGCCACCACCAGCCGGCCGCCGGGCACCAGCACCTGCCAGGCCTCCCGCAGCGTGGCCAGCGGCCGGTGGACGTGTTCGAGCGAGTGCCACATGGTCACCACGTCGAACGAACACGGCTCCAGTCGCGGGTGCGGCAGGGTGCCGACCAGTGCCGTCAGGCCGAGGTCTTCCTGCACCGCCCGCACCGCCCCGACGGCGTTATCCAGCCCGGTGACGCTCCAGCCGTTATCGCTCATCCGCTTCAGGTAGCCGCCGCCGCCGCAGCCGAAGTCGAGCAGCCGGCCGAGGCCGCTGAACGGCAGGGTGCCGTCTCGCTCCGGGCAGGCCCGGCCGGTCCACCGGGCCAGCACCGACGGCCGGCCCGCTTCCCGCAGCTTCCGCGGCCGGCGGTGCGGGCGGTAGTCGGGCGGGTAGAACCGGCCGATGCTGCGGGCGTCCGGCCGGGGGTTGGTGTAACACAGCCGGCACCGCCGGCACCGCACCACAGCGAACCGCAGCGGCCGGCCGTCGGCCGGGCTGGCGTCCGCGGCTTCGAGCAGCAGTTCCTCGTCGTGGTGGCCGCACAGCGGGCAGTTGGCGTCGTCCCAGCCGATGGCGGGCGGGGCGTCGGCGGGCACGTCGGCGAGGCGGAGCATCATCGCGGCGGCGTCCTGCCGGGGCGTGGGGTGGGCAGGGTACGCGCTGGCCGCGGGGGGCGTCAACCCCGAGTGCCGGGTAGAATGCCGGCATGAGGCTGAGCGTGCTGCGACTGGGGTTCGCCGGGCTGTGGGTGCTGGTGGCCGTCGGGCTGTGGCTGCGGCCGATGGCCGGCAGTTACGGGGCGGTGGCCCCGCTGCTGGCACTGGCGTTCGCGGCGCTGAACGTCGCCCGGTGGCGGCAGGGCCGGCGGCGTCCGGTCGAGCGGCGGCGGCCCCGGCCGGCGTCAGGGGAGAATCACCCGGAGTTCGACTTCGGCGGGTCTTCGGTCCGTAGCCCGAAGCGCTAGCGAGGGACATCCTCTCTCGCTAGCGCTTCGGGCTACGAACCGAACGGCGGATACCCCAGCACCTCGACCGGCACGCCGTCGGCGTCCAGTGCCGTGCCCGCCGCGACGTGCTGCCAGTGGACGTACCCTAGCGCCAGCGGCGCCCCGAGCCGCGGCGACCGCGTCGCCGACGTGACCAGCCCGACCTCTTTGCCGTCCCGCGTCAGCTTGCTGCCGGGCAGCGGCACGGCGTCGGTCGTCCCCCTCAGCCCGAGGAACTGGCGGTTCACCCGGCCGGCCCGGTCGCGGGCCATGACGATCGGCTCCTGGCCGGGGAAACAGCCCTTCGCATAGCTCACCGCCCGGGCCGCCCGGCCGACCTCCATGACGAACCGGGTGTCGTCGAAGTCCACGCCGTAGGACGGGGTGCCGGCCTCGATGCGGAGGGTGTCGAAGGCCGACACGCCGGCCACCGCCCCGCCGGCGAACAGGGCGGCGGCCACCCGCTCCTCGTCGGCCCGCGGCAGGACCACGTCGTACCCCGACGGGGCCAGCCGGTCGCTCCGCCGCACCCACACGGCCGCCCCGCCGACCGTCGCCTCGGTGTGGGCCAGGTGGGCCAACTCGCCGACCCCGAGCAGCCGGCCGGCCGCCGGGCCGACCAAGTGGAACACCGTCAGGTCGTCCCGCACGGTCAGCTCGACCCGCTCGGAGATGAGGAAGCGGTCCAGGTGGGCGAACAGGGCGTCGGCCCGGCCGGGGCTGGTGAGCAGCCGCAGACCGTCGGCGGTGCGGGCCACCCAGACGAAGAACAGCGCCCGGGCCTTCTCGTTGCACAGGAACGCCTCGCACCCGCCGCCGACCGGCACCGCCTTCACGTCCTGGGTACAGATGTTGTGCAGGAAGGCGGCGGCGTCCGGGCCGACCAGGTCCACCGGCCGGGACTGCACGTCGAACAGGGCGGCCGCGGTGTGGGCGGCGTCGTAGTCGGGGGTCATGGAGTGTCCACCGCCGTCTTGTGGGCGTCGGGAATGACCAGCACACTGTCGGCCGCGTCGATCAGCCGCTGCACCTCGGCGGCGGCGTGCAGCGGGGTGCCGAACAGCTCCTCCGTCACCTCGTCGGCCCAGCCGGCGGCCACGAACAGGCTGGCCCGCTGTGCGGCGTCGGCCCACAGGCCGGCGGCCGGCCAGTCGTCCGGCTTCCGCTTGTGCAGCGTCCGCACCACCCGCTCGGCGTCGTCGGCCCCGCGGAGCATGTCCGCCCCCTCGCCGCGGGGCGGGTTGGCCCGGCTGAGCAGCACCACCCGGCCGCCGCTCAGGCAGCACCGGGCGGCGGTGGCGGCGGCGTGGGCCAGGTCCTGGAAGGTGGTCCGCCCCGGGTCGCCACCGACGGCCGCGATCACCAGCTCGGCCGCGTCGTGGGCGGTGAACCGCCAGCGGGCGTCCTGCCGGCGTTCGCCGTCCACGGCCAGGAGCGGCGGGTGGACCCGGAACTCGGCCACCACCTCGGCCACCGCGTCGCCCGGCCCCTCGATCACCTGCACGAACACCGGGGTGCCGAGCAGCCAGGCCACCTCGCCCGCCTCGACCCGCAGGGCGGTCGGCCGGGCGGCCGGCGGCAGCAGCGTGAACTGGCCGACGAAACTGGCCCGCGTCTCGCCGTTCGACAGGGCCGGGAACACGGCGGTCTCGGCCCCGCCGTGGCCGGTCGTCGGGTCGTACCGGCGGCCGGTCAGCACCACCTTCACGTCGGCGTCGGCCAGAGTGCGGTTCAGGTACACCCGCCGGCCGGCCTTGGTGGTGTCCACGTACTCCAGCTTCTGCTCCGTCTCCGGGTCGTGGGCTTCCACCGTGATGTCGGCGTACTCGTCCGGCAACTCGTCCACCCAGGGGGACGTGGACCCCGGCGGCACGACCACCGTCACCGCCGCCGGGCTGATGCCGGCCGGCAGCAGGTGTTCGAGCAGGGCGGCCAGCAGTTCCGGCAGGTGCGGCAGTCCCTCGTCCAGCACGATGCACACTTTGTCGTCGGGCGTGATGGCCCGCCGCACCGGGGCGTCGATGCCGACCGGCGTGTCCAGGGCGGCCAGCATCAGCTCGCGGGGCGTGCCCCGGCGGTCGCCGATGCCGCTCACCGGCAGGGTGGCCCGGGTCAGCCGGCGGAGCTTGTCGGCCGGGACGCTCACGGCCCAGGTGTCGCGGCCGACGCTCAGTTCGATGGGAATGCTCATGCGGGGGACATTATACCCCGACTGGCCGCGACCGCCCGCCGGCCCGACAATACACCTGTGCCACTGTTCGCCGTCGGCCCGCTCTGCTGCTTGATCCCGCTCCTGCCGGCGGTCGGGCTGGCCGTCTACCTGCTCACCCGCCGCCCGCCCGAGCCACCCCAGGAGACCGCATGGCCGCCCCACTGGCCCCGCTGATCGTGAGTGTGTCTGGGGTCCGCGGCATCGTCGGCGAGTCGCTGACGCCGGAGGTGGCGGCCCGGTTCGCGGCGGCGCTGGGCACCCACTTGCAAGGTGAGGGGGGCGGCGGGACGGTGGTAGTGGGCCGGGACAGCCGGCCGAGCGGGGAGATGCTGAAGCACGCCGTGCTGGCCGGGCTGTTCTCGACCGGCTGCCGGGCCGACGACATCGGCATCGCACCCACCCCGACCGTCGGTGTGGCCGTCACCGCGCTGGGGGCGGCGGGCGGCGTCCAGATCACGGCGTCGCACAACCCGGCCCCGTGGAACGGGCTGAAGCTGTTCGGCCCGGACGGGGCGGTGCTGCCGGCCGAGGCAGGCGAACGGGTGAAAGCGATCTTCGAGGCGGACGAGTATAAGCGGGTCGGGTGGGACGGCGTCGGCACGCTGCGGCGGTCGCCCGACCCGGCCGACGACCACCTCCGAAAAGTCCTGGACCACGTGAGCGTGGCCCGGGTGGCCGCCGCCGGGTTCAGCGTGTTCCTGGACGCCAACGGCGGGGCCGGCGGGCCGCTCGCCGCCCGGCTGTTGGACGAACTCGGGTGCCGGGTGACCCGGCACAACTGCGACCCGGACGGGGTGTTCGCTCACGAGGCCGAGCCGATCCCCGCCCACCTGGCCGACGTGGCCCCGTGGGTGGCCCAGACCGGCTCGGCCGTCGGCTTCGTCCTCGACCCGGACGCCGACCGGCTGGCCCTAATCGACGAACACGGCGAGTGCGTCAGCGAGGAGCTGACGCTGGCCCTGGCGGTCAAGTACCGGCTACGGCAGGAGGCCGGGCTGGTGGTGGTGAACATGTCCACCAGCCGGGTGATTCAGGACTTGGCGGAGGCGGCCGGCGGCACCTTCCAGCGGACGGCCGTCGGCGAGGCGAACGTGGTCGAGGGGATGCGGGCCGGCGGGGCGGTGGTCGGCGGCGAGGGCAACGGCGGGGTGATCGACCCGCGGGTGGGTTGGGTCCGCGACCCGTTCATCGGCATGGCCCTTATACTGTCCCTACTGGCCGAGGAGCGGAAGCCACTGTCGCAACTGGTCGCCGAGTTGCCGCAGTACGCCATGCTCAAGACCAAGTTCGAACTGCCGCGGGCTAAGCTGCCGGGGGCGTTTGCCGCCCTGCGAACGGCCTGGCCGGCGGCAGCGGTGGACATCCGCGACGGCCTGCGGCTGGACGGCCCGGACTGGTGGCTGCACGTCCGCGGCAGCAACACCGAGCCGGTGGTGCGGGTGATCGCCGAGGCACCGACCGCCGGGCAAGCCCGGCAACTGTGCGACGAGGCCGGGCGGATCGTCCGTTCCGGTTCGTAGCCCGACGCGCGAGCGAGGGACATCCTCCCTCGCTCG
>JAYVUZ010000225.1:0-17565 GCA_043787415.1 Fimbriiglobus sp.
CAGAATGGAAGACGGCCACCTCGTCTTCCATTCTGCATTCTGCACTCTGCACTCTGCACTCATACATATGACATGGACCTACAGACCGCTCTCGGCGCCCTCGTCTTTGTCGCCCCGGCCCTGCTGGTGGCGGTACTCGGGGTGGCGTCCCTGCTCGGCCGGCCGCCGTCCGAGGCGACCACCGCCCAGGCCGTGTACCTGGCCACCGGCACCGGGCTGCTGGCCGCCCTAGCGGTGTTCGGGCTGATGCTGGCTACCGGCACCCGGCACGTCGTCATCGGGTTCGGGGACTGGGTCCACCTGCCCGGCTACCACTTCTCGGTCAAGTTCGTGTTCGACCGGCTGTCGGTGCCGTTCGTCGCCCTGTCGCTCGGGCTGTGCGGCACCATCGGGGCGTTCGCCACCCGGTACATGCACCGGGAGCGGGGGTACAACCGATTTTTCGCCCTGTACTCGCTGTTCACCGCCGGCATGGTCGTCGCCAGCCTGGCCGGCACCATCGAGACGCTGTTCTTCGGGTGGGAGCTGGTTGGCCTGTCCAGCGCCCTGCTGGTGGCCTTCTTCCAGGACCGGCCGGCGCCGAGCCGCAACGGACTGCGGGTGTGGGTGGTGTACCGGGTGTCGGACGCTGCCCTGCTGCTGGCCGCCGTCGCCCTGCACCACCTGAGCGGCGAGGGCGACCTGGACAAGCTGACCGGCTACCGGCCGACGCTGGACGGGGACGACCCGCTGTCCTGGCCGTTCGGCGTCTGCGCCCTGACCGCCGGCCAGGCCGGGCTGGTCGGCGGGCTGCTGCTGGTGGCGGCAGCCGGCAAGTCGGCCCTGGTGCCGTTCTCCGGCTGGCTGCCACGGGCGATGGAAGGGCCGACGCCGTCCAGCGCGGTGTTCTACGGCGCCCTGTCCGTCCACCTGGGCGCGTACCTGCTGCTGCGGGTCAGCCCGGTGCTGGACGCCTTCCCGGCCCTGGCCGCGGCGGTGGTGGTGCTCGGCCTCGTGACGGCCGGGTTCGCGGCCGTGGTCGGGCGGGTGCAGACGGACATCAAGTCGGCCCTGTCGTTCGCCTCCCTCACCCAGGTGGGGCTGATCGTGGCCGAAATCGGGGTCGGCTGGCGATACCTGCCGCTGGCCCACCTGATCGGCCACGCCTGCCTGCGGACCCTCCAGTTCCTCCGCGCCCCGACCCTGCTGCAAGACTACCGCAACCTGGAGAACGCCCTCGGCGACCGGGTGCCCCGCGGGGCCGGGGCGGGCGGCCGGCTGTACCGCTTCGCCCAGGAACGCGGCCACCTGGACGCGCTGCTGGATCGGTTCGTGGCCGGCCCGTTCGTGCGGGCCTTCCGCTGGTGCGACCGGCAAGAAAAGCGGCTGACGGCCATATTGAGCGGCACGTCTGAGTCTGGGGCGAGCGGCCGGCGTGAGCCGGGCCGGGCGGAAGCGAGTCCAGCCGGACCGGCTCACGCCGGCCGCTCGCCCCAGTCCGACCTGGAGGTCGAGCAACCCGTATGAACCTGTTAACGCTCCCGTGGGCCGAGTCGTGTGTCCTGCTGCCGCTGGCCGGGGCGGTCGGGGTGCGGCTGCTCCGCGACCCGGCCGCCGCCGGCCGCTGGACGCTGGCCGTCAGCGCCGCCGTGTTCGCCTGCTCGCTGCTGCCGTGGATCGCCCTGCGGGCCGGGCTGCCGGGTGGCCGGTACTTCGCCGTCGACGCCCTGTCTGCCCCGATGCTGCCGCTGGTCGCGCTGTTGCACCTGCTGACCGTGCTGGCCACCGCCCGGGTGAAGCTCAACCGCATGTCGCTCGGCGGCCACCTGGCGGCCGAAGGCTTCCGGCTCGGCCTGTTCGCCGCCGCCCCGACCGCCCCCTGGCTGCTCGTGCTGTTCCTGGCCCTCGGCACCCTGCCGCCGCTGGTGGAACTCCGCGAGCGGAACAAGCCGACCCGGGTGTACGCCCTGCACATGGGGCTGTTCGTCGGCCTACTGGCGGCCGGCTGGGGGCTGGTCGAAGCCGGGGCGGTCGGCCTCGGGTCGGCGTTGCTGCTGCTGGCCGTGCTGGTGCGGAGCGGGACGGTGCCGGCCCACCTGTGGGTGGCCGACCTGTTCGAGCACGCCACCTTCGGCACCGCCCTGCTGTTCGTGACCCCGCTGGCGGGCGTGTATGCGGCCCTGCGGCTGGTGCTGCCGGTGGCCCCCGACTGGGTACTTACCGGCCTCGGGGCGGTGTCCCTTATCACAGCCCTGTACGCCGCCGGCATGGCGGCCGTGCAGGACGACGCCCGCCGGTTCTTCGCCTACCTGTTCCTCAGCCACGGTTCGCTGGTGCTGGTCGGGCTGGAACTGCACACCTCGCTAAGCCTGACCGGGGCGGTCTGCCTGTGGGCGTCGGTGGCCTTGTCGCTGGGCGGCCTCGGGCTGGTGCTGCGGGCGGTGGAGGCCCGGCACGGCCGGCTGTCGCTGGCCGCCTTCGGCGGCCGGTACGACCAGGCCCCGACGCTCGCCGTCGGCTTCCTGCTGTGCGGGCTGGGCAGCGTCGGCTTCCCCGGCACCCTCGGGTTCGTGGCCGCCGAACTACTGGTGGACGGGGCCACCGAGGCGAACCCGCTGGTCGGGATCGGGCTGACCCTGGCATCGGCGGTGAACGGCATCGCCGTGCTGCGGGCCTACCTGCGGCTGTTCACCGGCCGGCCGTCGCCAACGGCTCGGCCGGCCGCCGCCACCCTCCGCGAGCGGGTAGCGGTCCTCACCCTGGCCGCCCTGATCCTGGGCGGCGGACTGGTCCCGCAGTGGGGCGTGGCCGACCGCCACGACGCGGTGCTGGCCGTGGTCGCGGCCCGCGACGCCCGGGCTGCTGACGGGCCGCCCTAGAACCGCCCGACGGCATACGGAGCCGGGTCGAGGTGCGGCTTGGCCCCTGTGACCAACTCGGCCACCAGCTTGCCGGTGGCCGGCGCCATCGACAGCCCGAGCATGTTGTGCCCGGCCGCCACCCAGACGCCCGGTCTGGCTCGGCCGACCAGCGGTAAGCCGTCCGGCGTCATCGGCCGCCAGCCCCACCACTCTTCGGCCGGCGGCCCGGCCGGCGGCACTTTCAGATATTGCGTCGCGCCGTCGGTCAGCAGCGCCAGCCGGCTCCGGTTCAGCGTCTCGTCGTACCCGGCGAACTCCATCGTCGAGCCGACCCGCAGGCCGGTGCGGAACGGCGTCACGGCCACCCGGTCTTCCTCGAAGATCATCGGGTGCGTCGGGCCGCCGGCCGCCCGCGGGAAGGTGACGGAGTAGCCCTTGCCCGGCTGGATCGGCACCCGACAGCCGAGGTCACGTCGAAGCTGCGGCGTCCAGGCGCCGGTGGCGATCACCACGTCGTCGGCCGTCAGGTTGCCGGCCGCGGTGCGGACGCCGCCGGCGGTCAGCCCCGTCACCGGGCGGTTCTCGTGGACCCTCACCCCGAGGTCGGCCAGCACCCGGCGGAACTCGCCCATCAGCCGGTCCGGCCGCAGGTGCGCGTCGCCCTCGTAAAGGTAGCCGCCGGCCAGCCCCGGCACCAGCGCCGGCTCGAAGGTGGCCAACTCACCGGCGTCCAGCCGCCGGGCCGGCGTGTCGAACCGCTCCCGCAGCAGCGCGTCGGTGTCGGCGTAGTGGTCGAGGGCCGCCCGGGTGCGATACACGAACAGCAGCCCTTTCGTCTCCCACTCGCAGTCCAGACTTTCGTCGCGGAGCAGGTCGTCGTACAGGCGGCGCGAGGAAGTCAGCAGCCCGTGAATCGCGGCCCCGGCGGTCAGCATGTGCGACCGGGTACAGCGGCGGGCGAAGCCGAGGAACCAGCGGGGGTCACGCAACACGACGCCGGGGTGAATTCTGAGCGGCGAGTTGCGACCTGCCGCCACCTTGAGGGTGGACCAGAGTGCCCCTGGCGCGGCCAGCGGCAGGACGTGGCTCGGGCAGACGTACCCGCAGTTGGCGAACGAGCAGGCGGCCCCGAACCCGGCCCGGTCCACGACCGTGACACTTCGCCCGGCCTTCGCCAGATAGTACGCGCAGGCCGCCCCGATGACACCGCCGCCGACGACGACCACCCGCTTCACGATCACACCCCGTCGCGTAGTGGGTCGGCCGGGTCGAGCAGCAGCATCGCCTCGGCGGTGACGAACGCCTCGCCGGTGACCGCCGGCATCACCCCGCCGTCGGCCGGGGTGTACCGGCCGGTGAACACGCCGCCCAGGATGCCTTCCTGCCGCCACTCGGCCCCGGGTGCCAGCTCGCCGTCGGCCGCCAGGCAGGCCAGTTTCGCGCTGGTGCCGGTGCCGCACGGGCTGCGGTCGTAAGCCCCGCCGGGGCACAGCACGAAGTTGCGGGCGTGGTTGGCCGCGTCGGCCGGCGGCCCGGTCAGTTCGATGTGGTCGATCGCGGCCCCGCCGGCCCCGGTGACACCGGCCCGGGCGAGGGCCGCCTTCACCCGCCGGGCGTGGGCCGTCAACACCTCCGCGTCCTCGACCCGCAGTGACAGCGGGCTGTCCGTCAGGAAGAACCAGTTGCCGCCCCAGACGACATCGCCGACGACCGGGCGCCCATCCACCTCGACCCGCACGCCGGCGGCGTGGCGGTACGAGCGGACGTTCTCCACCGTGGCCCGGTTGCGGCCGTGCAGCTCGCACGTCACCGGCCCCACCGGGGTGTCGATGCGGTGCCGGCCCGCGGCCAGCCGGCCGAGGTGGGCGAGGGTGACGGCCAGCCCGATGGTGGCGTGCCCGCACATGCCCAGCACGCCGACGGCGTTGAAGAAGATGACTCCGGCCACCGCGTCGGGTGACTCGGGCGGGACGAGGAGTGCCCCCACCAGCACGTCCGAGCCGCGGGGTTCGTTCACCACCGCCGAGCGGAACAGGTCGAACTCCCGGGCGAACCGCTCCCGCCGCTCGGCCAGCGGGCCGGTGCCGAGGTCGGGGCCGCCGGCCAGGACCACGCGGGTCGGCTCGCCGGCGGTGTGGGAATCGACCACCTGGACGCGGTGCATGGCACCCTCGTTCGCGGCTCTCACCGACAGACACCTACCGACCCGGCCGCGACTTCAGCCCGCGATGGATGACCGCCAGTACCCGTTCCCGCTCGGCCCCGGTCAGCGGCTGCCGCGGCTCCCGCACCCACTCGGCCCCCAGCCCGGCTTCCTGCACCAGTAGCTTAATGTACTGGACGAACTTCGGGTGGGTGTCCAGCTTCATGAGCGGGGCGGACCAGCGGTACAACGCCCGCGCCTCGTCCCACCGGCCGGCCCGGGTCAGCTCCCAGATGCGCTGGTTCTCGACCGGGAAGGCGATGCCGGACCCGCACACCCACCCGTCGATGCCGGCGACCGCCGACTCCAGAATCAGGTCGTCCACGCCGGCGAAGATGGCCAGCCGGTCGCCGATCGCCAGCCGGATTTCCGTCACCCGCCGCGGGTCGCCGGAGCTTTCCTTGATGGCCATCAGGTTGGGGATGTCGGCGTACTCGGCCAGCCGGTCCGGCGGCACGTCCACCGTGTAGGCGAGCGGGTTGTTGTAGAGCATCCACGGCAAAGCCGTGGCGGCGGCCACTGCCCGGAAGTAGCCGGCGGCCTCGGCCGGGTCGGCCCGGTACACCATCGGCGGCATGACCATGAACCCGCCGGCCCCGAGCTTGGCACAGTCCTGGGCGTACCGCACGGCGGCGACGGTGGACGACTCGGCCACCCCGGCGATGACCGGCACCCGACCGGCCGCCACCCGCACGGCGTTGGCCAGCACGGCCCGCTTCTCGTCCGGATCGAGCGACTGGTTCTCGCCCAGTGAGCCGCACACCACCAGGCCGCTAACGCCGGCGGCCAGGACCGCCTCCAGGTGACGGGCGGTGGCCGGCAGGTCGAGCGACTGGTCTTGGCGGAACTGGGTGGTGACGGCCGGGAAGACCCCGGCCCAGCGGACGGTCATGAGTGCCCCTGCGGCGAACGGTGTGGGGCCAGCATACCGGCCGGGGCGGGTCGGCGTCCAGTAACGACCGCCGCCACCGACCCGGTCGGCGCGGACTCGTCGCCGGCCGTCGCCGCGCCGCCTGCCAGTCGGTAGCGAATCAGTGTTCGGGAACGGCCAGCTCGCTCGTCACCTTCTCGACGCCGACCGTGGCCTCGGCCAGCTTGACCGCCCGGCCGGACTGCTCGGCGTCCTTGACGACGCCCTGTAGCCGCACCTCGCCGGGGTCGCGGCCGGCCGCCACCCACACATCGGCTCCGACCATCCGTTGGTCGGTGGCGATCCGCAGCCGCACCTTCTCTTCCACACTCAGGGCGTCGCCCACCCGCAGGGCGGCCAGCGGGCCGCCGATGGCCGGCGGTCGGGGGGCGGCGGCCTTCAATTTGACGGCGGTCAGCCGGCCGACCTCGGCCAAGATGTCCGGGTCGGTCTTCTTGCTGCCGGCGACGACGCCACCAGCGACCGCGATTCCCAGCCCGACGACGAGCAGCTTCTGTTTCACGCCCACTCCCGGAGGAACCGCCGTCACTGTGCCGCCGGCCGGCTGGCCGGTCAAGCCTAGTGCGCGGTCCGCCGTCAGGTGGGGCGGGCGACGTTTTTGAGCCGGCCCGGCACGTTACAGGGCGGCCGAGGAGGTAACGAGCAGCGGCAGGTAGGCGCCCGGCACGTCGTCATGCGCCTTCCTCAGCTTGGGCATCACCCAGTTTTCGTCCCGCCCGGCCGACGGGTCGTACACCTGGATGTTTTTCTGTTTCTTGGCTGCGTCAGCCAGGTGTTCGGCAATGGTGCCTGTGCCCCCGTCGGTGCCGTCCTTTCTCGGGACCCGGCCGGTCGAGTACACCCACAGCTTGTCCAGCGAGTGGCCCGGGCTGGTGGCGCGGTCGGTGGCCCACTTGCGGAAACTCGCCTCCTCGCCGTAGGTGCAGTCCATGCACCAGACCTCCTTGAGCTTCGGGTTGACGGCGGTGGTGGCGGTTTCGACCACGTTGGCCATCGCCTTGTACCCGCCGGAGTGGGCGGCCACCACCAGGTTGCCGAGGGCAGGCGCGCCGCCCTGCCCGTTCAGGTGGTAGGCGTGTAGGCCGGCCATCACCCGGTCGAGCAACTCCTCGACGAACTTGCCCACCCCGGCCCCGCCGGTGACGGTCAGCTTGGCCGCGTTCGAGCTGTTGTCCAGCGGCGGCACCACCAGCACGAAACTCGTCTTGGACGGTTGGCCGGTGGTCACGAACTTGCGGAGGTCGAACCGCGGGTCCTTCAGGTACTGGCGGACGGTGTTACCCGTCAGACTGCCGCTTTTGTTGCCGTGGAACCAGAGCAGCACGTTGGTTTCGGCCCGCACGGCCCCGGGGCCGGGGACGTAGACGGCCGTCCCGCCGCCCACCCCGCTGCCCGCGTCGATGTCCAGGTAGAAGGTGTCGAGGGCCGGGGTGGACTCCCGGCCGAGCAGCGGCGGGGCGGCGGCGAAGACGGCCTGCTGGGTGGCACCGCTGTACCGGGCGTTGGATCGATCAAGGAGCAACTGGTCCATCAACTTTTGGCGGTCCGCACTCAGGTCGGGGCCATCTTCGGGCGGGGGCATGGGACCGGCCTCTGAGGTGTGCGGCACCCGCCATAAACGCACCCAACGCCGGAACCGGACAAGAATCCACCTCACCGCCCGGCCGACCCGTCTGGCCGCAGCCGCTTCACATACCCGGCCAGGTCGCCGTCGTACTCGGCAGCGGTCCGGCCGACCCACCGCTCGAACGCCGCCACCGGGTCGCCGGCCGCCGCCACCCGGTAGGCCTCGAACCCGTCGCCGGCGACGAGCTTGCGGTCGAACGTCAGGTGCATGGCCATCGCCCAGGCGGTCAGATAGGCCCGGTCGGCGGCGGCGGTGCGGTCGGCGTGGCGGGCCAGGAACGCCCCGGCCCCGCCGCGGAGCAGTTCGCCCACCGGAACCAGCGGGTCGCCGCGGCCGGCCACCGCATCTTTCGCCCGGTCCAGCCGGGCGGCGTCGGCGTGCCCGACCCGCAGTTCGCCCGCTTCCAGCACGGCCGTTTCGACCACCTGGGCCAGCCCCTCGTCCAGCCACCGCGGCAAGCCGCCGTCGCCCGGCGGGTAGACGAAGGTAGCGGCGTAGGCGTGGAAGCCCTCGTGGGCCAGCAGGGCGAGCGCCCGGTCCACCGCCTGGTCCACCCGCCGGTCGTTCTGCCGGTCGGCGTCCCGGAGCTTCTGCCGCTGGCCGACCGCGGTGCGGAGGTGGCGGTCGAGTTCGGCCCCGCGGTACAGCTTGCGGACTTCAGCCTCGTAGGCGTCGATGGCCTTCTGCTGGGTCTGGTGCGACTGACGGGCGGCGGACCGTTTGGCCACGCGGTCGTGCAGGTCGGTGCCGACCACCACCCGCCCGGCGGCCGGGTCGTACACGGCCGGGTTGGCCAGCGGCCCGGCGCCGGTGCGGCCGAGCAGCGTCCCGTATTCCGTCGCGGTGCCGGACAGGTAGACGGCCGTCGGGGCCGCGGCCGGGCGGCGGGGCGGGAGCAGTTGCACCAGCGCCGCCGTGAGCTGCTCCAGCCGCACCGCCGCCCGCCGGGTGACGTCCTCCGGGGCGGCCGACAGCAGGGTGAACTGGTCCGACTCGTACCGCCGGGCGATCACCGGCGACCCCGGCCAGTCGGCCTCTTTGAGCGTCACCGCGTCCAGCCGAGCCGCCTCGTTGGCCGGGTCCAGGGCGGCCAACTTCTCCCGCAGCTTGGTGCGGTCGGCATCGGTCAGCTTGTCCAGGGACCGCACCTCGGCCCGGGTGAACCGGCTGGTGAGGGTGACCGTCGGCCGGCCCGGCTGCCGGCGGACCACCCGGAACTCGACCCCGGCCTCCTCGTCGGCCAGCAGCAGCCCGGGGAAGACCGCGCCGTTCGTGAGGGTGAGCCGGTCGAGCGGCCAGTCGGCCGGCTGGGCGGTTAACGCCAGCAGTAGAAGCAGGTTCATACCCTGAGCGTGACGCGGTGGGGCGGCGACCGCAAGGGGGCACCGATGGCCGTCGGCGACTTGGTGGTGGCGATGAGCGGGGCCAGCGGCGCCCCCTACGGGGTGCGGCTGCTGGACGTACTGCTGGCCGCCGGCCGCACCGTCCACTTGACCGTCAGCCCGGCCGCCGCCGAGGTGCTGCTGGCCGAGACCGGCCGCACCCTCGACCTGAATCGGTTCGACCCGGCGGCCCTGTTCGGCGGCCCGCCGCCAGCCGGCACGCTGCACTACCACCACTTCCGCGACTTCGGGGCCGGCATCGCCAGCGGGTCGTTCCAAACCGGCGGCATGGTCGTCTGCCCGTGCAGCATGGGGACAGTGGCGGCCGTCGCCCACGGGCTGAGCCAGAACCTCATTCACCGGGCGGCCGATGTCCACCTGAAGGAGCGGCGAAAGCTCGTGCTGGTGCCGCGGGAGACGCCGCTGGGGGTGGTGCAGTTGCGGAACCTGCTGGCCGTCGCCGAGGCCGGGGCGGTGGTGCTGCCGGCCATGCCGGCGTTCTACACCCGCCCGCAGTCACTCGCCGACATGGTGGATTTCGTTGTGGCGCGGGTGTGCGACCAGCTCGGCGTCACCCACCACTTGATGACGCGGTGGGGGGAGTCGGTTTCGCCCATGCCGGAACTTTCGCCCGGGGTCCGGAATTGACGGCTGTTGGGCTTCCGGCTGGAAACCTGTCACCATTTCGCCCGCGACCACAACCCCTTTCTGAATTAGACTTAAGCTGTACCAGTCGCACCGTCCGGGCATGCTCTCCACCCGGCCTCCCGCCGGCCCCGTGTAACATGGCAAACATGGCCTCACCTGCCAGCACCACCGAATTCCTGGAACTGGTCAAGAAGAGCGGCATCTTCACGGCCGACAGGCTGGACAAGGCGCTCGAGGAGATCGACCTGCCGGACGACCCGGTCAAGACGGCCGCGGTCATGGTCCGCCAGGGGCTGCTCAGCTCGTTCCAGGCCAAGCTACTGCTCAACGGCCGGTACCGCGGGTTTAAACTCGGGCCGTACGTCATCCGGGACCAGATCGGCCAGGGCGGCATGGGCACGGTGTACCTTGCCGAGCACGGCCAGCTCCGCCGCAAGGTGGCGGTCAAGGTGTTGTCCCCACAGGACAAGGCCCACCAAGTGGCCGTCGAGCGGTTCCTCCGCGAGGCCCGGTCGGCGGCGGCACTCGACCACCCGAACATCGTCCGCATCCACGACGTGGGCCAGCACGGCGAGGTGCACTACCTGGTCATGGAGTACGTCGAGGGGCAGACGCTCGACCAGCTCGTGGACAAGGCCGGGCCGATCGCCTGCGGCCGGGCCGTCGAGTACATGACCCAGGCGGCGGCCGGCCTCCAACACGCCTACGAGAAGGGGTTCGTCCACCGGGACATCAAGCCCGGCAACCTGATGCTGGCCAAAGACGGCACGGTGAAAATCCTGGACATGGGGCTAGCCCGGACGTTCGACGGCGAGGACAAGCTGACCGAGGTGCTGGACGCCGGGGCGGTGGTGGGCACGGCCGACTACATCAGCCCCGAGCAGGCCATGAACACCCCGGGGCTGGACATCCGGGCCGACATCTACTCGCTCGGGGCCAGCTTCTTCACCCTAGTCACAGGCCGGCCGCCGTTCGAGGGCAACACCACCCAGAAGCTGCTCCAGCACCAGATGAAGTCACCCCCGAGCCTGGCGGCCCTTGATCGCACCTTCCCGGCCGGGCTGGCCGAGGTGGTGGCCAAGATGCTGGCCAAGAAACCGGAGGACCGCTTCGGCACTCCGGCCGACGTGATCAACGCCCTCATCCCGTGGCTGCCCACCTCGGCCCGGCTGACGGAGTCGCTGTCCCGGACCAACCTGGCCAACCTGCCGCACCAGCGAAACACCGTGGAAGTGGTCACCGGGTCCACCCGCAACCTGACCAAGTCGGCCGCGGCGGTGGCCGCCCCCAAGCAGTCGAACCGGGGGCTGCTGCTGGCCGTCGGCGGGGGCGGGGTGCTGGCACTGGCGGCCGTCGGGGTGCTGGCACTGGTCGGGGTGTTCTCCGGCGGCAAGCCCAAGACCGACGGGGTGGTGAAGGGCGGCCCGGCCACGAACCCGGTCGCGCCGACCGTGCCGCCGTCGGTCACGCCCACACCCGCGACGAGGCCGCCGGCCGGTGGCACCCCGTCCGCCCCGCCGTCGCCGGGGGCCAACGCGGTCATGACCTACGATTTGGAACCGTCGCTGTTCAAGGACTTCGCCGTGAAGGGCACCTGGGCGCCCAGCCCGGACGGGCCAGGCGGCCGGCTCGAAACCGCCGACAAGCCGACCCCGCCGGCCGGCTGGGTGGCCGAGGGCGGCGCCGCCGGGCCGGTCGAGTTCGGCGTCGCCGACGTGGCCGGGACGAAGGCCGTGGGCGTCACCTCGGGCGGGCCGCCGGCCGTGCTGGTGAGTCAGAAGTTCGGCTGCCCGAGCTTCAAGGCCAGCATTCAGATCGAGTACCACACCCCGAAGGGGAGCGGCCCGGTGACGCTGCGGATGCGGTCCCTGAGCGGCAAGCCGTCCTACGAGGTGGGCAAGCTGGAGCCGTCCGACGACGGGTACAGCAGCCAGGACGTGTTCATCGAAATGAAAGGGGACAACCAGGGCAAGCTGGAACTGGTCACCGAGGGCAGGCCCGGGGCGGCCGTCTGGGTGAGGGGGTTCACCGTCCGCGACCCGGTCGGGCCGAGCGACCGCAAGCTGTACAAGCTCGACCTGGCTCAGAGCCAGGGGGTGGCCAAAAAGGCGGTGCGGGACGGGGACGCGGTGAAGGTGGTGGACACCAAGGGCGGCGGCAAGCTGCCCCCCGGCTGGACCCTGCGGGTGGGCAAGGACGCCGCGGGGGAGTTCTTCCTGGACGGCCCGCCGGGCAAGCTGGCCCTCGGCTGCAAGACGCTGACCGGGACGGCCGACGTGTCGCTGGTCAGCCCGGAGGTGGCGGCCGGCAAAGACCTGTTCGTGCGGGTGCTGTACCAGACCGACCCCGGGGCGGCCGGCCTGACGGTGCGGTGGCGGCCCAAGGGCGGGGAGTCGGTGCCGGTGGTCAAGTGGCCGGCCACCAACGGGGAGTGGCTGTGGGTGTCGATCAAGAAGGCGGTCGGTGCCGGCCCCGGTAACATCGAGGTGCTGGCGTCCGGCGAGCCGGGCCTCGGGGTGCGGGTGCGGGAGTTCCTGGCCTTCGACCCGCCGGCCGGTAGCAACTGAGTTGTTCGTCGTGCCCGGAGTGTGTGTGGCGGCGTACTATTCGCCCCGGCACACACTTCGGGCGACACCACCCTGCGGGCACTCCGGTGTGTAACTCTGGGTTCAGTGAGTTTCCCATCCCGTTCACAATTCTTGCACTACAGTCCGGATAACCGACACCCCTCGGACATCCGGAGCCACGCATGGCTGCCCCAGCCCCTGCCGCGATTGTACCGTCTAGCGCCAGCGACTTCTTCGACCTGCTACACAAATCCGGCCTGTTCAAGCCGGACGTACTCAACGAGAAGCTGGGCGAGTTCGACATGCCGCCGGACGCCGCCGGGGCAGCCGCCGTGCTGGTCCGGTCCGGCCTGCTCACCCAGTTCCAGACCCGCCTGCTGCTGGCCGGCAAGTACCGCGGGTTCAAGCTCGGCACCTACCACATCCGCGACCAGATCGGCCGCGGCGGCATGGGCACGGTGTACCTGGCCGAACACGCCACCCTCCGCCGCAAGGTGGCCCTCAAGGTGCTGGCCGCCGAGGGCGCCGGCCAGAAGGTCGGGGTGGAGCGGTTCCTCCGCGAGGCCCGAGCGGCGGCCGCGCTGGACCACCCGAACATCGTCCGCGTGTTCGACGTCCACCAGTCGGGCGAGCTGCACTACATCGTCATGGAGTACGTCGAGGGCCGCACCCTCGACAGCCTGGTGCAGGGCGGCGGGGCGATGGCCGCCGGCCGGGCGGTGGCCTACCTGTCGCAGGCGGCGGCCGGCCTCCAGCACGCCTTCGAGAAGGGGTTCGTCCACCGCGACATCAAGCCGGCCAACCTGATGGTGGCCAAAGACGGCACGGTGAAAATCCTGGACATGGGGCTGGCCCGGTCCACCGTGGACGACGGCGACCGGGTGACCGAACTGCTGGACGACGGGGCGGTGGTCGGCACGGCCGACTTCATCAGCCCGGAGCAGGCCACCAACCAACCGGGGGTGGACATCCGGGCCGACATCTACTCGCTCGGGGCGACCCTGTTCGCCCTCATCGCCGGCCAGCCGCCGTTCGCCGGCAGCACGTCGCAGGTGCTCATGCAGCACCAGCTCAAGGCCCCGCCCAGCCTGGCCGACTTCGACCGCACCATCGCCCCCGGGCTGGCGGCCGTGGTGGCCAAGATGCTGGCCAAGAAGCCGGCCGACCGCTTCGCCACTCCGTCCGACGTGATCGCCGCCCTGGCCCCGTGGCTGCCCAACCGGGACGGCGTCCAGAAGGTGATGGCCGGGCTGTCCAGCAGCGAACTCGGCCGCAACAGCGGCACCCTCCAGAACACCCTCGACCAGGTGCTCAGCAGCTCCACCCGCAACCTGCCCCGGCCGGACCTGGCGGCCGCGGCCAAGTCCCGGAAGGCCGGGTGGGTGGTGGCGGCTGCAGGGACGGCGGCGGCCGTCTTGGGGGCGGTCGCCCTGTACATCGTCAAGGGCGGGCTGGAGCCGTCGCCGGGCGGCCGCAAGGAGGTCGACGGGCCGCCGGCGGTGGTCGCGACCGCCGCCGGGCCGGTGACCGCCGTGCGGTCCGCCACCCCGCCCCGGACGGAGGGCCGGTTCCTGCTCCTGCCGCTGGCCGACATACCAACTGCCGGCACCGACCCGCTGTTCGGCCCGCGGGACTTCTTCAAGATGCAGGACTGGGGGCGGCGGGAGGTGAACGGGGTGCCGTTCGACCTGGCCGGGGCGCCGCCGGGTACCGCCGGCAAGGTGATCATGCTCCGCGGCACGGCCGGCGGCCAAGCCCGGACGGCGCCGGAGCGGGTGACCCTGCCGGTGGGCCGGCCGGTCGCCGCCATTCACTTCCTCGGCGGGGTCGCCGCCTGGGCCTGGCCGTTCCAGGGTAAAGAGGTGGGGGACGACCCCCAGGGCAAGGTGGTGCTGACCGTCCGGGTCCGGTACGCCGACGGCAAGGAGGAGGAGTTCCCGTGGAAGAACGGGGAACACGTGTCCGACTACATCCGGCGGGAGGACGTGCCCGATTCGGAGTTCGCCTTCGCCGACGACACCGGCCACCAGGTTCGCTACCTGACCGTGAAGCCGTCGCGGGCGGTCGCTGTCCAGGCGATCGAATTGGTCAAAGGGGAGTTGGCGAACGTCACCCCGGTGGTGTACGCGGTCACCGTCGAGGGGCTGACTGCGGCCGCCAGGGGGGGCGCCTCGGCGACCGCCGCCAAGCCGGCCGGCCCGGCCCTGTACCGCTTCGACCCGGCAACCCTGCCCGAGTTCCGGGGCACCATGCAGGGGTGGGAGAAGGTGCTATACGGGAGCATCCCCAAGCTGCCGACCGGCCTCCAGGTGAGCAGTTGGAAGGCGACGGCCACCGCCGACTTCACCCGCGCCACGGCCGCCGGCCGGCCGGCCCTCGGGTTCGCCGCCCGGGGGGCCGACCCGACCGCCGAGGTCATCTTCAGCCTGGACGAACTAGGTGTCAAGCTGGTCGCCGACCGCGAGTACACGGCCCGGCTCGACTACCTGACCGAGGGGGACGCGGTCGCCGCCCTGCGGGCGCAGGAGGCCGGGGGCAGCCACCCGACCCTGGCCGAGCAGCCGCTCGCCCCCACCGGCGGGCAGTGGCGGACGGCCGAGGTGCGGTTCCGCAAGCCGGCCGGCACCACCCGCCTGGTGATCCAGGCCGACAAGGCCAGCGAGGCCGGCATGGTCCACCTCGGCCGGCTGGAGGTGGTCGAGCCGTCGGCCGCCGCCGGCGGCAAGCCGGTGCTGTTCCGGTTCGACGCCGCCAGCGTGCCCGAGTTCAAAACCGGGCTGCTGAAGAACAGGGCCACCGAGGGCGTGCCGGCCGACCTGGCTGGCGCCGCTTTCGTCGGCTGCTTCCGGGCGGACGCCACCGGCGAACTGGTCCGCACCACCCTGGACGGGGCGCCGGCCCTGGGCATCGCCGCCCGGTCCGGCACCCCCTCGGCCCAACTGGTGTGGGGCCTCGAATCGGACGACTTCGACCCGGACCGGGAGTACCTGCTGCGGGTCGTCTACCAGTCCCGCGGGGACGTGGGCGGGGTGGTGCTAGTGCAGAACATCAGCCAGAACTACTCCGGGCTGGCGACCGTCCCGCTAGCCCCGGGCGGGGCCGGCTGGCAGACGGCCGAGGCCAAGTTCAAGCGGCCGGCCGGGGCCGTCATCAAGCTGGCCTTCCAGTCCCTCCAGCAGGGGGCGGCCGACGGCATGGCGTATGTGCGGACGGTCGAGCTGGTGGACCTGACGGCCACCAAGCCGCTGTTCCGGCTCGACCCGGCCGAGTTGACCGCCTTCCGACAGACCGTCCGCAACCGGGCCAAGCTGTCCGGCACCGACGGCCAGTTCCCGGCCGGGGTCGGCCCGTTCGCCTGGAAGCCGGAGACCGAGGCCGAGTTCGCCGTCGAGCCGGTGGACGGCAAGCCGGCCCTGCGACTGACCAACCTGCGGGGGCCGACCTCCGCCCAGATGATGTTCAACCTGGAAAGCCCGGACAACGGCATGGGGCTGACCCTCACCCCGGGCAAGGGGTACGAGCTGCGGCTGGAGTACAAGACCACTGGCGGGGCGGCCGGCCGGGCGTACGCCCAGTCGGCCGACTACAAGGAGACGGCCCCGGGCGAGACGTTGTTGGACACCGGCGGCGAGTGGCGGGCGTTCCGCTACCCGTTCACCCGCGGTGCGGCCCCGCTGCGTCTGCTGGTGGACCTGGACGGCAGCGGCGCGGGCAAGAGCCTGTACCTACGGGCGGTGGAGCTGGTTGAGGGCGGCAGCCCGGCAGCGGCAGCCGCTCCGGCCCCGCCGCCACCGCAAGCCCCGCCGGCCGTCCCGGCGCTGGCCGTCGGCCGCGCGGTGTTCGCCCTGGACCTGGGCGGGCTGCCCACCTTCCGCGGCCAGTTCGCCGACGGGCACGCGGCCGACGGGGTGCCGACCAGCAGCGGCGGCGTGAGCTGGTACTGCTGGAAGAAGGAGTCGGTGGCTGAGTTCCGCGGCGAGCCGACCGACGCCGGCCCGGCGCTGGGAATGACCAACCTGAACGACGACACCTCGGCCCAGCTCAACCTGCCGCTGGACGACGCCACGGGCGGGGTGAGTTTGCAGGCCGGCAAGCGGTACGTGCTGCGGGTGCAGTACCGCACGACGAACGACGCCGCCGGTAGCCTTCAGGTGCGGACCCCGGACGATAAGGCGGTCAGCCGCGCCGACCTGCCGGGCACCGGCGGCGGGTGGAAGTGGGCCGACCTGCCGTTCGCCCGCGGCGACGGCCAGAAGCTGCACGCCGTCTTGGAGAACGGGAGCGTCGGCGAGGGCAACACCCTGTGGCTGCGGGCGGCCGAGTTGCACGAGGCCCGCTAGGCGCGACACCGCCTGACGAGCGGCCGATCCGGTACAACGACCGACACCATCCCGGAGTCGGTCATGCTCGCGCCAGCGCGCGGCGGTTGGCTCCGCCTGTTTGCCGCCGACCGCCCCGGCCCGCTCGACGTGGTGCCGGTGCGGCTGACCGTCCCGGCCAGTCGCTCGGCCTGTACATACTCACCGAGGAGGTGAACGGGGCGCTCCTCCGCGACCGCTTCGGCACCGACGCCGGCCTGCTGATGAAGCCGGAGGGGCTGCGGGGTCTCGAGGACACGGGGGCCGACTGGAAGCGCTACTCCGGCCAGTACCGGCCGAAGCGGGAGCCGACCGCCGAGGAGGTAAATCGGCTGATCGCCTTCGCCTGGCTGCTTCACAGGGCCGACGACGCCACCTTCGCAAAGGACGACGCCACCTTCGCAAAGGAGGTCGGTGACCAGCTAGAGGTGGACGGCTGCCTGCGGTTCCTGGCCGTCACGAGTCTGATCGCCAACACGGACAGCCTGTTCCACAGGCGGGCACAACTACTACCTGCAACTGCACCCCAAGACCGGCCGGCTCCAATTCCTTCCGTCGGACTTGGACCGCTTGTTCGCCAACCTCCCGATCATCGGCACCAACTCGCAGACGATGAACCTGAGCCTGGCCCATCCCTACAGCGTCACCCGCCGGCTGACCGAGCGGGTACTGGTCCTACCCGGGATGCGGGACCGCCACTTGGCGCTGGAGAAAGGACTGGCCGCCAAACCCCGCCAGGGTTCAGCATGGGGGAAACAGATAGCAAGCCCGATCCTGCCCCAAACCCAGGAAGATAAGAAGAGCAAATTAACGGCCGCCGAGTTGGTGGCCACCGCCGGCACGCTATTCGACCAGTTCGACACGGCGAAGGCTGGGGCACTGGACGAGGACGCCTTCGGCCAACTGCTGAACACCCTGTTCCCGCCGCTGCCCGGCGGGCCGAAGAAGCCGTAGGGCGTTGGTTCGTAGCCCGAAGCGCGAGCGAGGGACAATATCCGCCGGGTGGGGA
>JAYVUZ010000226.1:0-49239 GCA_043787415.1 Fimbriiglobus sp.
GGCGTAGCCGGCCTGTTCTGGGCGTTCGCTGCCCTCGCTCGTCCGGCCTGAGCGACCAAGAAGCCGCTCACCAGTCCCTACGCTGAGGCCACTACCCGAATTCTTTTAACCTCCTGGCCCAAGCCTAGCCGCACTTGATCGAGGGGGTTGGCCGCCAAGATGAGAACAGTCTGCACCGTAGAACTCCGGGTATCGAAAGGCACAATAGCCGGTTGCCACAAAGCGTGCGAACTCCGTTGCAGCATTCACAACGTGGCTTGCTTGCCAACGCACTCTGTGAAGTTAACCCAAGGCGGCATGACCTGGTCGGGGTCACATCCGGACATGCGGCGGCTACCCCTGTTGCGGTTCCCACCGAAGGCGGACACAACCCAATTTCACGTATCCCACGCCTAGCCACACAGCTTCGCGGCAATTGCCGCCTCGATCTCGCTGATCAGGAACGGCCGCCCCTGCACCTTGTTCAGCCCCTCGGCCGGCACCAGGTACTTGGCCCGCAGCAGCCAGCACAACTGCCCGCTGTTCAGCTCGGGCACCAGAATCTGCTTGTACCGCCGCAGCACCGCCTCGGTGTTCTTCGGCATCGGGTTGAGGTAGCGGAAGTGGACCTGGGCCACCTTCTTGCCCTGCTTGCGGGCACGCTGCACGGCCGTCGTGATGCTGCCGTAGGTGCCGCCCCAGCCCACGAGTAACAGGTCGGCGTCGGCGTCGCCCGTCACCTCCAACTCGGGGATGACCTGGGCAATGTTCTCGATCTTCCGCCACCGCGTATCGACCATGTGTTCGTGGTTGGCGGGTTCGTAATTGATGTTCCCGGTCACGTCCTGCTTTTCGATGCCGCCGATGCGGTGTTCCAGGCCGGGCGTGCCGGGGATGGCCCACGGCCGGGCCAGCAGCGCGTCCCGCTTGTACGGCAGGTACTTGGCCGGCTCGCCGGCGCCGTTGGCGTGGACGGCGTCCGCCCCGTCGCTGTTCGGCTTGGTCGGGTGGTGGATCTCGATCTTGGGGAACGTGGCCATGTCCGGCAGCTTCCACGGCTCGGACCCGTTGGCCAGGTAGCCGTCGCTCAGCACGAACACCGGGCACATGAACTTGGTGGCCAGCCGCACCGCCTCGTAGCCGATGTCGAAGCAGTCGGTCGGCGACCGCGGGGCGATGATGGCGGCCGGGCACTCGCCGTTGCGGCCGAACATGGCTTGTAGCAGGTCGGCTTGCTCCGTCTTGGTCGGCAGCCCGGTACTCGGCCCGCCCCGCTGGATGTCCAGGATGACCAGCGGCAGCTCGGTCATGACGGCCAGCCCGATGGCTTCCGACTTCAGGCAGATGCCCGGCCCGCTGGTGGCCGTCACCCCGATGGCCCCGCCGAAGCTGGCCCCGATGGCCACCCCGCAGGCGGCGATCTCGTCCTCGGCCTGGAGCGTCTTGACGTTCCACCGCTTCATGTCGGCGAGCTGTTCGAGGACCGACGACGCCGGGGTGATCGGGTAGCCGCTGAACACCAGCGTCTTGCCGGCCGTCGTGGCGGCGGCCACCAGCCCGAGGGTGAGGGCCTCGTTGCCGGTGATCTTGCGGTACGTCCCCGGCGGGATGTGCGCCTTGGCCACCCGGTACTGCACCGGCAGCAGTTCGACCGTCTCGCCGTAGTTGTACCCCGCTTTCAACGCCCGGGTGTTGGCGTCCACGAACTGCGGGTTCTTGCCGAATTTGTCCTTGATCCACTTGATCGTTACGTCCAGCGACCGCTCGTACAACCAGTACACGAGGCCGAGGGCGAAGAAGTTCTTGCAGCGGTCGGCTTCTCGCGGTGACAGCTTGCACTCGGCCACCGCCTCGCGGGTCAGCTTGGTGACGCCCACCCGCACCAGCCGGTAGCCCCGCAGGCTGCCGTCCTCCAGCGGGTTCACCTTGTACCGGGCCTTGTCCAGGTCGGACACGCCGAAGGCGTCGGTGTTGACGAGGAGGATGCCGCCCGGCTCCAGGTCGCGGAGGTTGGTCTTGAGCGCGGCCGGGTTCATCACCACCAGGGCGTTGAGCACGTCCCCGGGGGTGTAAATGTGGCTGGACGAGAAGTGGACCTGGAAGCCGGACACGCCCGGCAGGGTGCCGGCCGGGGCGCGGATTTCGGCCGGGAAGTCCGGGAAAGTGGCGATGTCGTTGCCGGCCAGGGCGGACGTGTTGGTGAACTGGGTGCCGGCGAGCTGCATGCCGTCGCCGGAGTCGCCGGCGAAGCGGATGGTGACGGCTTCGACTTCCTCGGCCGGCGGGCGGGCGGGGCGGACGGGGGCGGCAACGGTCATGGGATGAAAAGACCTCGGCGACGGGCCGGCGGGGGAGGGTCAGGGCCGACTCGGCGGTAGTGGTCGTTATAGCATTTGGCGGCGGCGGGGGGCGATCTCCGGGTGCCCGCTTGTGTCGGCGGGGGCGGTCGGGTAATGTCGGAAACTTCTCCCCTGCCGGATGTTCCGATGCCCGATCAACCGCGGAAGAAGCCGGACGACGACTACGAGGTGGTGGACCCGCCGCCGGCCAAGCTGCCGGTGGCGCGGCCGGTGAAACGGCGGCCGGAGCCGGTGGCCGACGACGATGATGACGACTTCGAGGAGGTGCCGCGGCGGAAGAAGGTCCTGCCGCCGCACTGGTTCTTCCGGTATGTGGTCAACGTGCGGGGGGCAATCGCGCTCGCTGTGCTGGTGTCGCTGCTGACCGCCGCCCGGGTGGCCATGTGGCTGACCACCCCGGCCAAGACCAGTCCTACCCCGGGCATCAAGGCAGCATCCGGTGTCCGCGCCCAATCGGCCGCATCCAACCAAGTGGGTCGGGTCGCCCCGGAAGCGAAGCCTGGCGACTGGGTCGAGTTTGCCGACCCCAAGGGATGGTTTTCCCTCTGGTTGCCACCGGGTGCAACCCAGGCTGACGAGCCTGCTGATCGCGGGGCGTCATTGGACGAAGGGCCGTCGCCACGGGCGTTCCGTTGGCACGCAGGGGACGTGACCTATCGTCTGTACACGGCATACGAAAGTTACTCGTCTGACGGCGCTATCATGGGAGTCGCAATTCGGCCACATGTCGCTGTGACCGACTGGCCGTTTGGGTACGAAATGAACCTCCGCGTGCAGGAGATGATCACCGTTGGTGGTCGCCGGGCGGCGGCAGGTAGCTACCTGAGCAAAGACGGCCAGCGGTGGATGCACACCCGGGGCTTCACTGCGGGCAAGCGGGGATATGCCCTGTACGTCTCATCCCCGAAGGTAGGGGAAGACACCGATCCGCAGGTGGCCCCGTTCTTCGACGGATTCCGGATCACGCCGAAGGGTGAGAACCCACCGGCCGAGCCGAAGCAGACGGGCCGGCCGAAGAAGGGGTGACGTGCCGTCTTGGCGAGCGGCCGGTGTGAGCCGGCTGAGGGGACGATAACCCGTCATTCAAGCGATCGTCCCATCAGCCGGCTCACACCGGCCGCTCGCCCGGAGCGTCGTCGGCCAGCTCGCGGGCCGGCTGAGGGGACGATCGCCTGAATGACGGGTTATCGTCCCCTCAGCCGGCTCACACCAGCCGCTCGCCCGGATCGTCGCCGGCCGCCCCCCGGGCGTGGTCGGCCAGTGCCAGGAACACGGCCGGGTCGGGCACCTTTTCCAGCGGCACGGCCGCCCAGGTCAGCCACCGGCCCTTCCGCTTGACGATCACCCGCCCGCCCTTCACCTCGACCGCCTTCACCCGGTCCCACGGCAACACCTTGGTCCCCTTGCCGACGCCGTCCCGGGACAAGTCGAGCGGGCCGAACCCGACCGCCTCGCCGGCGTCGAACGCTTTCCGCACGGCCGGCCAGCGGCGGGCGAACCGCTCCCGCTGCACCCGCACCGCCAGCAGGTCGTAGCCGATCAGGGCCGGGCGGATCAGCAGCGGCGGGCCGCCGTCCCGCTCGACCGTCAGCCGGGCGGCGTTGAGCATGACGGTCGGCCGGCCGACGGCCAGCACCGGGCCGGCCGGGGTGGCGTCCTTGGCCCGCAGGCTGAGCGGGCCGACGGCGTCCCACGCGATCCAGTCCACCACCCCCCGGCCGACCGGCAGCAGGCCGTCCGGGTAGGTGAGGACGGCCCGGCCGCGGGCGGCCAGCCCGTGCCACAGGATGAGGCCGCCGGCCACCGGGCCGATGAGCAACACCTTGGCCAGGCCGGCGGCCGCCCGCGGGGCCACCGCCAGCACCAGCCCGCCGACCAGCAGCCCGCCGACCAGCAGCCCGCCGCCGAGCAACAGGTGCTTCCACACCGGGGCCGGCCGGTACACGCCGTCCGGCTCGCCGAGTTTTTCCCGGCAGCGGTCGATCAACTCGTCCACGTCGTCCACGCTAGGTCTCCGCACCCGGCTGTATGATACCGCCATCCCCCTCGCCCGCCGGGTCGATCCATGCTCGTGGTCATGCAGTCGGACGCCAGCCGTGCCCAGATCGACCGGGTCATCGCCGTCGTCCGGGGGCAGAACCTGACCCCGCACGAGCTGCCGGGGGCCACCCGCACCGCCATCGGCATGACCGGCAACACCGGCAGCGTGTCGGCCGGGCTGTTCGAGGGGCTGCCCGGCGTGGACCGGGCGATCCGCGTCACCAAGCCGTACAAGCTGGCCAGCCGGGAGATGCGGAAGGACGACACGGTGGTCCGCACGCCGTTCGGGTCGTTCGGGCCGGGCACCTTCACCGTCGTGGCCGGGCCGTGTTCGGTTGAGTCCGAGGCGATGGTTATGCAGACGGCCGAGTACCTGGCCGGACAGGGGGTGAAGCTGATGCGGGCCGGGGCGTACAAGCCGCGGACCTCGCCGTACGCCTTCCAGGGCATGGGCGTTGAGGGGCTGAAGATTCTGGCGAAGGCCCGGGAGCGGTACGGCGTCGGCATCGTCACGGAGCTGCTCGACACGGAGGACGCCGCGGCGGTGGAGGAGTACGCCGACGTGATCCAGATCGGCACCCGGAACATGCAGAACTTCGCCCTCCTCAAGCGGGCCGGCAAGTGCCGCAAGCCGGTGCTGCTCAAGCGGGGCATGAGCGCCACGCTCGAAGAATGGCTGATGGCCGCCGAGTACGTGCTGGCCGGCGGCAACTACGACGTGATCCTGTGCGAGCGGGGCATCCGGTCGTTCACCGACCACAGTCGCAACACCCTAGATTTATCGGTCATCCCGCCGGCCAAGGCGGCGACGCACCTGCCGGTGGTGGTGGACCCGAGCCACGGCACCGGCAAGCGGGCGTACGTGCCGGCCATGAGCCTGGCGGCGCTGGCGGCCGGGGCTGACGGCCTGCTCATCGAGTGCCATCCGGACCCGGACGCGGCGCTGAGCGACGGCCCGCAGTCGCTGACGCTGCCGGCCGTGGCCGACCTGCTGGCCCGGCTGCGGGCGGTGGCCCCGGCGGTGGGCCGGGTGGTGGCCTGATGCCCCGAGACGACGCCATCAAGCCGGCCGTGGTGGCCGCCCTGGTGAAGGACGGGTAGACCATCACCGACGACCCGCTCGGGTTGCGATATGCGGAAGTGGCCGTGGGCATCGACCTCGGCGCGGAACGGCTGCTCGGGGCGGCCCGCGGGGCCGAGCGGATCGCGGTCGAGGTGAAGACGTTCGCCGGCTTGTCCACGGTGCGGGAGTACCGGGACGCCTGGGGGCAGTACGACATCTACCGGATGGTGTTGGAAGAGACGCAGCCGGACCGCAAGCTGTATCTGGCCGTCACGGCCGAGGTCCACCGCGAGGTGTTCGGGCTGGAAGCGGTGCAGATGTTCCTGCGGAAGCGCCCGATGTTCCGGCTGGTCGTCCGGGTGGACACCGAGGAGGTGGTCGAATGGATCGGCTGACGCACTACCGCCAGGCGCTGGATGGCGTGGTCCGGCGGTTCGGCGGGGCGCTCCAGAGGTCCGGCGGCGAGGCCGTCGAGACGACGCTCATCACCGACGCCGAGCACGGCCAGTACGGGGTGATGAGCATCGGCTGGCGGGCGGACGGGCGGCGGGCGTTCGGCCCGGTGTTCCTGGCCCGGATCAAGGACGGTAAGGTGTGGGTCGAGGTCGACAACACCGACCTGACGCTGGCCGACGAACTGCTCGCCGCCGGCGTCCCGCGTGAGGACATCGTGCTGGCGTTCCAGCCGCCGGAGCGGCGCCAATACTCCGACTTCGCCGCCGCCTGAAGGCCTGACCATGCTCCTCCTCGCCCTGCTGCTGGCCGCCGACCCCCGCCCGGCCCTGGAGGCCGCCGCCCTGAGTCGGCCCGGCGACCCCGTCGCCGGCCGGCGGCTGTTCCAGTCGGCGGCGCTCCAGTGCGGCACCTGCCACGCCGTCGATGGCACGGCCAACACCCTCGGCCCGGACCTGTCGGCCGTCGGCGGCAAGTTCGACCGCCCGCACCTCATCGAGGGCGTGCTGGAGCCGAGCCGGCAGATCGTCGAGGGCTACCGCCTGACCACCGTCACGCTGGCCGACGGCCGCACCCTCGGCGGCGTGGTGAAGGCGGAAGGCGGCGGGCAACTCACCCTGGCCGTACCCAACGGTAGCACGGTGACGGTGCCGCTCGCGGAGGTCGAGAGCCGCCGGCTGGAGCCGCTGTCGCCGATGCCGGTCGGGCTGGCCGACCACCTGCGACCGGCCGAGTTCGCCGACCTCATCGCCTACCTGGAGACGCTCCGCGGGAACACGGACCCGGGGTTCGGCGGCGGCATGGCCGGCCCGGTGCGACTGCCGCCGGGGTTTGCCCTGAGCGTGGTGGCCACCGGCATCGACGCCGCGACCGCGCTGTGCGTCGCCTCGGACGGCCGGCTGTTCGTGGCCGAGCAGACCGGGGCCTTGCGGGTGATCAAAGACGGCAAACTGCTACCGGACCCGTTCGCCACGCTGCCGGTGGACACCCTGTGGGAACGCGGCCTCATCGGGGTGACGGCCCACCCGGACTTCCCCCGCACGCCGTTCGTGTACGTCGTGTATACGGCCCGGGAGCCGTACCCGCATCACGTCGTCAGCCGGCTGACGGCCGCCGGCGACCGCATGGTGCCCGGCAGCGAGGTCAAGCTGTTCGAGGGCGACGACCAGCGGCAGTACCCGGCCAAGCTGTGGGGGGCGCACCAGGGCGGGGCCGTCCACTTCGGGCCGGACGGCAAGCTGTACGTCGCCGCCGGCGAGCTGACCGCCGAGACGCCGAGCCAGGACCGCACCACCCTGTACGGCAAGGTGCTGCGGCTCAACCCGGACGGCACCGCCCCGGCCGACAACCCGTTCGCCGGCGAGGCCGGGTTCGCCAAGTTCGTCTGGGCCTACGGGCTGCGGAACCCGTACACGATGGCCTTCCAGCCGGGCACCGGCCGGCTGTGGGCGTGCGACGTGGGGGCCGCCAAGTGGGACGAGGTGAATGCCATTCGCAAGGGGGCGAACTACGGCTGGCCGCTGACCGAGGGGCCGACCGACGACGCCCGGTTCGTCGGCCCGGTCCACCACTATAAGGCGGCCAGCATCATCGGGGCGGCGTTCAGCCCGGCGGACTACGCCTGGCCGGCGGCCTGGCGGGGACGGTTCTTCTTCATGGACTTCAACAACGGTTGGGTGAAGACGCTCGACCCGGAGACGCCGGGCGAGCCGACCACGTTTGCGACGGGGGTGCGGCGGCCGGTGGACCTGCGGTTCGCCGGGGACACGCTGTACGTGCTGGTGCGGGACGCCTTCGTGAGCGACGGCAAACTGAAGCGGCACAGCGGCAGCGTGCTGGCGGTGCGGCCGGCCGGCCGGTGAGCTACCGCGGCGTGCAGGCGGTGCCGGCGGTACACCGGGCCAGCCACCACGACCGGCCGAGGCCGAGGGTCTGCTGGAGGATGGTGGCGTTCAGCGCCGCCCGGCGGGTGCCGCTGGAGCGGTACTGGTCCCAGGTGACGACCTCTTCCACCGGGGCGTACTCGTTCATCGGCTGGCCCATCGCCGCCGCCGCCGCCCGCAGGTCGGCGATCTGCCCGGCCTCGGTGCGGGGGATCTGGGTGGGCACCTGGACCGCCACTCCGCGGCCCACCACCCAGCGGGTGCCGGGGGTGCTGGCCCGGTCCACCCCGCTGAGCATCTGGGCGAGCTGCTCGTAGGTGCGGACGGGCGGCCGGTTGAGTTTGCCGGCGACCAGGCCGTACAGCTCGCGGACGTACCGCTGGTAGAAGCGCGGTGGCGTCCAGGTCGGCCACCTCGTCCGGCAACTGGCAGTACTGGGCCATCAGGGCGGCGTCGGCCGGGTCGGCCCCGGCGGCCAGCATCACCAGGTAACAGGTGTAGTAGTAGCCGGCCATGCCCCAGAGGTGCGGCCGGCGGGGGTCGGCCGCTAGCCGGCAGGTGAACGGCCGGCCGGCTAGCACCGCCAGCCCGGCGGCCGACGCCTCCACCTCGATGCCGGCCGACGGCGGGCCGGGCAGACGGCCCTGCACGACGTGGGCGAACTCGTGGGCCAGCAGCCACAGGCCGGCGGCGGTGTCCGGGCGGTAGTGCCGCTCGGCCAGGGTGACGGTTTCGCCCCTGGCGACGCCGGCCGTCGGGCCGTCGGCCAGCCGGACGGCGACGTTGCCGAGGCGGGTGCCGAAGGTGTGTTCGAGTCGGTCCCGCACCGGGGCCGGGAGTCGGACGGATCGCCTCATGCCGCGCTCGCGCCGGGGGCTGGGGGAGTCGCTTCACACGTGTCCACATGTGAAGCGGAGCCGGCGGCGGGAACCGGACAGCGTTTCGTCCGGACGCGGGTGGGGCGGTGGGGCGAAACG
Source organism: Fimbriiglobus sp. (assembly GCA_043787415.1). GTDB lineage: Bacteria > Planctomycetota > Planctomycetia > Gemmatales > Gemmataceae > JAXMAZ01. The sequence goes on from JAYVUZ010000226.1 coordinate 8,756, forward strand.
CCCGCCCGTTGCGATCAATCGACTTCGGGGAAGCGACTACTTTTTCGGCTGCTTCTTCTGCCAGGCGTCGTACAGGTCGTTGAACTTCTTCATGTATTCGGCCCGGATCGCCTCGGCGGCCTTCGGGTCGTTCTTCTTCAACACCTCCAGCAGCCGGGCCGCGACTTCGCCCTCGGCCCGGTCCAGCCGATTCATCTCGTTGAGCTGACGTTCTAGCGCGTACAGGTCGTCGGCAGCCGGCAGCGGTGGCAACCCGACCGGGCCGTATTTGGCGGTGGCCGCCACCAACGCCGCCCGCTCGGCGGCGGAGATCTCGGCCCGGCCGCGGGCAATCTCCAGTAAGCGGAGCCACTGGGCAGCCTGTTTCTTCTCCCGGTCGGTCAGCGGCCGCTTGACCGCCGGCGGGCCGATGTCGTCCGGCACGACCATCGAATCGTCCCGGTCAATGAGGATGCGGAGGGTCTTCTCCGGCAGCCCGGCCCGCAGCCACCGCACCGACCCGTCCATCATGCCGGCGGCGTACCCGTCGGTGAACGGGCCGGTCAGGTCCGGCAGCGGCTTGTCCCGGGCGTAGTCCAGGTCGCCGGGCTTGGTCCACTCGACCGCCGTTCCGGCGTCCACCGCCCCGATAGTGTTCGACGTGCCGTCCCGGAAGTCGTCGAACTTGCGGCGGCCGGCCGGGTCGAGGGCGGCGTGCGGCCTGCGGAACATCTTCACCCGGGTGAGGCCCGGCCCGGCCCCGGGGGTGCGATAGAACGACGGCACGTACTTCAGCAGCGGCCTGTTGGTCGGCGAGTCCCACGGCTCGTCCAGCTTGAACATGCCGTACAGCAGTTCCTGCTCCAGGTGGGGCAGTAGCATCACCCGCCAACTCAACAGCGGCTTGCCGTCCCGGCCGACGATGTCGGCCGGCAGAACGCTGCCGTGGGCGTCGGCGGACATGTGAACGGCCAGTATCACCTGCTTGAGCCGTTCAGCGCTCGCTTTGCGGTCGAAGTAGTCGGCCGGTTTCGCCTCCTCCTTGGCGGCGACGGGCGCCGGCTTAGCCGGCGGGTCGGCGGCCGGGTGGCGGGCCACCAGCGCCCCGCCGCCGACGGCCGTGCCGACCAGCGCGGCCAGGGTGAACAGCTTCAGCTTGGTGCGGCTCATGGCGGACACGGCTCCCTTCGCAAGTGTGTGAACGGCCAACGGGGCGGCGGTCGCCCCCAGCCCGATGCCGAGCGTCGCGGAAAGTAGCGAGGTGGGCACGACCAGCGGCGGGCCGAAACTCAGGGCCGGCTCGAAGCCGCGGCGGGTGAGGGCGACTTTCAGCTTGTCGCAGCCGCGGCGGACCCGGGTGGCGACGGTGCCCAGCGGCAGGGCCAGTTCCTTCGCCGCCTCGGCCTGGGTGCGGCCGTGCAGGTGGCACAGCAGGATCGGCAGCCGGTAGGCGTCCGGCAGCCGGGCCAGCTCCTCGTGCAGCGGGGCGAAGTCGTCGGGCTGCTGGCGAGCGGCCAGCGTAAGCTGGTCCGGCTGGTCCGCCCCCCAGCCGGACCGGCTCACGCCGGCCGCTCGCCTGGCCTTCAGCGCCGCGTGCCGGGCCACCCGGTGCAGCCAGCCGGGCACGGTCCCCCGCACCGCCCCGGCCCGCCGGGCCAGCGCCAGGAACGTCGCCTGGAAGGCGTCTTCCGCCCCCTCGTCGGCCACCGCCCGGCACGTCCGCCAGACCGGCTCGGCGTGCCGCCGCACGAGCAGCTCGAACGCCGCCTCGTCCCGCCGGTCGGCCCAGCGGGCGAGCAGTTCGGCGTCGGCCGCCCCGTCGGCACTGCGTGCCCGCAGCAGGTGAATCAGCCGCTCGGACATGTCGCCCCCTTCACCCGCCAAGAGCCGGCGGCCGGCCCGGCACTTTCACCTTGAGCCATTTTTCCGGAATCGCTAAACACCCGGCGTGACCCGCGCCGCCCTGCTGCTGGTTCTCGCTGCCGGGGTCGCCGCCGGCCAGGACCGGCCGTTCCTACTCACCGACCCCGAGCCGCCGGGCATCGGCCCGAAGGAGCAGGGCGGGCCGACCCGCGGGCCGGTGGTGCCGTCCACCAACGTGGCCGGCGGCGCCCTCATGCTGTTCGACCCGGTGACGCCGCCGGGCCTCGACGGCAAGGTGCCGGCCGGTTACACGGCCCTGTGGGAACCCCGCCGCACGGTCGTCGGCACCGACCAGCAGTTCGGCTACTTCCGCCAGGAGGCGGCCGTCCGCTTCCCCATCTACAGCCAGGGGGCGGACCTGCTGCTGGGCGGGGTCGGCGTCCGCAACACGCTGTTCCAGGGGGCCGCCAGCTTCCCCGACGGGCGGGAGATGCCGGGCAGCCTGTGGGACATCCGCGGCAGCCTGCTGTACCTGCGGCAACTGGACGGCGGCTGGGCGGCCGGCGGGTCCGTCACCGTCGGGTCGCCGAGCGACCGGCCGTTCCACTCGGCCAGCGAGGTCGCGCCGACGGTCAACGCCTTCCTGCGGGTGCCGGCCCGGCGGGAGCCGGACGCCTGGCTGTTCGGCCTGTTCTACTCGCCCGTCGGGGAGATCCGCTTCCCCTTACCGGGCGTCGCCTACCAGTGGACCCCGGGCGAGAACTTCCAGTTCCTCGTCGGCCTGCCGCTGGCGATCACCTGGAAGCCGACCGACACCCTGCGGCTAGACGCCGGGTACATCCCGCTGCGGCGGGTGCGGGCACAACTCACCTGGACCGTTGGCGACGGCGTCGAGGTGTTCGGCGGGTACGAGTGGACGAACGACGCCTACCTGCGGGCCAACCGGCTGGACCGCAAGGAGCAACTCTTCCTATACGAGATGCGGGTGCCCGGCGGGGCGCGGCTGTTCTTCCGCGAGCACTGGGTGGTGGACTTGGCCGCCGGGTGGGCATTCCAGCGGGAGGTGTTCGAGGGCCGCACATATCGCGACCGGGCGAACGGCTTCCGGATCGCCGCCGGCGTGTTCGGCCAGGCCCGGCTGGCGTACCGATTCTAGTCGCCGGCGAATCCGCGCGGGTATACTGGCCGTCGTACCACCACCGGTCGCCCCCTCGACCCCCGGTTCCCCACCATGCGCCGCCTCCCGGCCCTGCTCGCCTGTCTGCTCGCGGCCCCGGCGTGGGCCGGCGACATCGTCGGGTATGTGGCCAACAGCCAGACCAGCATCGACACGTTCGACCGCTGGCCGAACGGCATCGCCAGCCCGACGCCGAACGGGGCGGCCGGGTTCGTCGGGGCCGGGCTGAACCTGTCCGGCATCGGCTGGCGGGCCGACAACCCGACGTTCGCCGTCAGCCTGATCGCGGCCGTGCCCACGGCCGACCCGTCCGCCCCGGCCGTCGGCCGGTACATCCTCGGGGCCGCCCACGTCGGCCTCGGCACGAGCGTCACCTTCGCCGACAACCTGGGTGTGACGCACACTTACGCGGTGACGGCCACCCAGCGGCTGACCACCAACGGGGTGCTGTCGGACATCCTCATCGGCCGGTTGTCGGCCAACGTCCCGTCCGGGGACGGCATCAAGCCGCTGCCGCTGGCCGCCGTCACCCGCACCACGGCCGTCGGGCTGGAGGCGTACGCCTACACGCAGAACGCCGCCTACGGCTCGACCCGCCGGCAGCTCGGGCTGGCCACCATCGGGGCGGTGCAGCAGGTGGACTTCGGCCCCGGCAACAGCCCGACGGTGGACGCCGTCTGGCAGCGCGACCTGAACCGCACCGGCAGCGTGCTGCTGACCGGCGGGGACTCCGGGGGGCCGCTGTTCACCCGCGGGCTGAACGGCGAGACGGCTCTGATCGGCGCCCACATGGGGGTGGACGCCGGCCAGGGCGTGTCGGTCAGCAGCTTCCTGCCGGAGGCCGAGTACGTCACCCAGTTGAGCCAGTTCATGGGGGTGGACGGCTACCAAGTGCTGTTCGCCCCGGTGCCCGAGCCGACCGGGTTGCTGGCGGTGGCCGTCGTCGGGGCGCTGGCGTGGCGGCGTCGGGCACGGTTCACCGTGCCGTCTTCGTCGCCGGCGGCAAGGTGAACCGTGCCCTACACAGCCACTTCCCGGCCGGCCCGCACGGCGGCCATCAGCCCGTGTATGTCTAGGCCCAGGTCGGCGAGCAACTCGGCCCGCTCGCCGTGTTCCACGAAGCGGTCCGGGATGCCCTTCCGGACGACGTGCCGGCTGTCCACCCCGGCGGCGTTGCACGCCTCCAGCACGGCCGACCCGAACCCGCCTTCGAGCGTCCCCTCCTCGACCGTCACCACCAGCGAACACCGCTCGACCGCGGCCAGAATGGTCGCCGTGTCCAGCGGCTTGACGAACCGGGCGCTGATGACGCCGACGCTCAGTCCGTCCTCGTCCTTCAGCCGGCGGGCGGCCTCCAGGCAGGTGACGGCCAGCGGGCCGAAGGCGACGAAGCAGGCGTCGTCGCCGGGTTCCAGCACCTCGGCCTTGCCCAGTTCCACCGGGGCCGGCTTGCCCGTCGGCCGCTCGATGCGGTCCAGGTTGGCCTTCGGGTAGCGGAGGCTCACCGGCCCCGGCTGCTTGAGCGCCCACTGGAGCATCGGCTCCACGTCGGCCTCGTCGGCCGGCGACGCGCTCACCATGTTGGGGAACAGCCGCAGGTACGGCACGTCGAACACGCCGTGGTGGGTGGGGCCGTCCGGCCCGGCCAGCCCGGCGCGGTCCAGCGCCAGCACGACCGGCAGGTTCTGGAGGCAGACTTCCTGGAAAATCTGGTCGAACGACCGCTGCAAGAACGTGCTGTAAATGGCTACGATCGGCCGGGCGCCGGCTTTGGCCATGCCGGCGGCGAAGGCCACGGCGTGACTCTCGCAGATGCCGGTGTCGAAGAACTGCTTGGGGAACGCCTCCCGCACCGGCTCGAGCTTGTTCCCCTGGCACATGGCGGCCGTCAGCACGCACGCCTTCGGGTCGGCCTTGAGGGCGTTGAACACCGCGGCCGACATGGCGTCCGTGTAGGCCCGGGCGCCACCCTTCTTGAGCGACGTGATGTGCCGGTTCGGCCCGACCCCCTCGAACACGGCCGGGCTGTGGTACGTCACCGGGTCGTCGGACGCCTGGGGGACGCCGTGCCCCTTGGTGGTGAACACGTGCAGCAGCACCGGCCCCGACTGCTCCTTGAGGGCCGCCAGCACCTTCCGCAGGGCGGGCAGGTCGTGGCCGTCCACCGGGCCGAAGTAGCGGAACCCCAGCTCCTCGAACAGCAGCCCGTCCTTGTAGTACGCCTTGAGGCCGTCCCGCAGGCTCTCCAGCCCGCTGCGGACCGGCTCGCCGATCACCGGGATCGATTTGAGCAGGTCGTTCAGCGTCCGCTTGCCGCCCTGGTACAGGCCGGTCATGCGGCACTGGTCGAGGTACTTGGCCAGCCCGCCGGTGCGGGGGCAGATGCCCATCTTGTTGTCGTTGAGCACCACCAGAACGTCCTGGCCCAGCCCGGCGATGTTGTTGAACGCCTCGAAGACGATGCCGCTCGGGAGTGCCCCGTCGCCGATGACGGCCACCGCCTTGCGGTCCGGGTGGCCGGTCAGCTCGTCGCCGGCCTTCAGCCCGGAGATGGCGCTGACGCTACACCCGGCGTGGCCGGTCACGAACAGGTCGAACGGACTCTCGGCCGGGTTGGGGAAGCCCATCAGGCCGCCCTTCGTCCGGATGGTGCGAAAGCGATCGTACCGGCCGGTGATGAGCTTGTGCGGGTAGATCTGGTGGCCGGTGTCCCAGATGAGCCGGTCGCGGCTGAAGTCGTAGGTGAGGTGCAGGGCCAGGCACAGCTCGACCACGCCCAGGTTGCTGGCGAAGTGGGCCGGCCGCACCCGCAGGACGGTCATCAGCTCGTCCCGGATTTCGTCCGCCAACTGCACCAGCTCCGGCTCGGAGAGGCGGTGCAGGTCGTGCGGCGAGCGGATGCCGGGCAGCAGCGCGGACGACATAAACAACTCCTGGGCCATCAACCGTTAGCGATCCCGGCTCGCAACCCACCGGGCCAGGTCGGCCAGCTTGCGGCCGGCCGGCCCGAACGTCTCGGCGGCGGCCACCGCCTCGGCACACAGGTCGTTCGCTTTGCGGCGGCTGGCTTCTACGCCAAGTAGCCCGGGGTAAGTTAACTTGCCGCGTCCGGCGTCCTTGCCGACCCGCTTGCCGGTGGCGGCTTCCGTGGACTGCACGTCTAGAAGGTCATCGGTGACTTGGAACAACAGGCCGAAGGCGTCGGCGTAGGCTTCGGCGGCCAGGCCGGCACCGTCATAGGCGTCGTGGTCGGCGGTCGGGTTGTGCCGCACCCCCAGCCGTAGGGCGGCCCGGAACAGGGCGCCGGTCTTGCGGCCGTGCAGGGCGGCCAGTTCGGCTTCCGTGGTCGGGGTCGGGCCGCTGATCCGGCCGTCGGCGATCAGATCGAGCACTTGGCCACCGACCATGCCGGCCGCCCCGGCGGCTTCGGCCAGGTGTACGGCGGCGTCCGGGGCCACCAGAAAAGCCGCCGTCAGCAGGGCGTCGCCCACCAGGATGCCCATCGCCTCGCCGTACACGTTGTGACAGGTCGGCCGGCCGCGGCGCAGGTCGTCGTCGTCCATCGCCGGTAGGTCGTCGTGGACCAGCGAGTAGGTGTGGATCATCTCCAGGGCGACCGCTGCCGGCAGGGCGGCCGTCTCAACCCCGCCGACCGCGTCACAGGCCAGCAGGCAGAGCAACGGCCGGAGCCGCTTGCCTCCGCCGAGCAGGCTGTACCGCATGGCTTCGGCCAGCGGCGCAGGGGCGGAGGCAGTGACGCGGCCGAGCTGTTCGGCCAGCGCCGCCTCGACGGCCAGCCGGCGGGGTTCGAGTTCGTCCCAGATGGTCACGACTGCCCACACATCGGACATGGCCCGGCGGCCGACCGTGGCCACCGGAACACCCGTTATAGGACGACGTGGCGGCAGCGGCCCGCGAACCATGCGAGACACTTTACGCGGCAAAGCGACGGCGTCAACTGGTTCGCATGGTTCGCACGCCGCGGGCCGCCCCCGGGGCCGTCGCAAGTCGTTGGCCGGCAAGGCTGGTTCGCACCGGCCGATTGGTTCGCACGGGGGGTGCGTGCGGCGTGAGAACCAACGGCCCTCAGTTGAACATGCCCTCGCCGTCGGCTTTGGGCCGCCGCTTGGGCTTCTCGACGGCCGCCGTGTGGGCGAACGGCTTCAGGTCCGGGGTGCCGTCGGCGGCCAGCCCGGCGAGCTGTTGGATGCGGTGTTCGGCCGCCTGCAACTGGCCGTAGCACGTCCGCAGCAGGCCGACGCCGCGTTCGTACCGGCCCAGGGCGGCGTCCAGCGACGTGGTGTCGTCCTCCAGCTCGCGGAGGATGGCGTCGAGTTCGGCCAGCGACTGCTCGAACGGCAGGTCATCGGACATCGGTCCCCTCCGCGACAACACTCGTCACTTCACCCGTCGCCAGCCGCGTCACCAGCACGTCGCCCGGCCGCACCTCGGCGGCGTCTCGTAGCAGGCCGCCGGCCCCCTGCTTGCGGGTGAGCGAGTACCCGCGGCCCAGCACGTGCAGCGGGCTGAGGCCCTGCAACTGGTCGCTGGCGGCGGCCAGCTTGTCCCGCTTCCGCCCCACGCCCGTCTTGGCGGCCTTCACCAGCCGGGCGGCGGTGTCGTCCAGCTTCTGTTCGAGCGCCCGGACGCGGTCCAGCGGCTTCCGCACGGCCGGCCGGGCGGCGATGTGGTCGAGCCGTTGTCGGCCCAGCGCGACGCGGTGGGTCATCGCCTCCCGCATCCGGTCGGCCCGCTCGCGGAGGCCGTCCACGATCTCCGACCGATCCGGGCACAGGGCCATGATGCCCTGGCTCGGGGTCAGCGCCCGGTAGTCGGCCACCAGGTCGCACACGCTCACGTCCACCTCGTGGCCGACGGCCGACACCACCGGCACGGCGGAAGCGTACACGGCGTCGGCCACGCACTCCTCGTTGAACGCGGCCAGGTCTTCGGCACTGCCGCCGCCGCGGCCGATGACGATGGCGCACAGCGGCAGGTAATTCAGCTTGTGCAAGCGGTTGAGCAGGGCCACCGCGGCGGCGATCTCCTGGGCCGCCCCGTCCCCCTGCACCCGGCTCGCTCGCACCACCACCCGGGCCAGCGGCCAGCGGTGGGCCAGCACCTCCAGCATGTCCCGCACGGCCGCCCCGGTCGGGCTGGCGATCAGGGCCACGGCCTTCGGGAACAGCGGCAGCGGCCGTTTCCGCTGGGGGGCGAAGTAGCCCTTCTTGAGCAGCTTCTCTTTGAGCTGCCGGAGCGCCAGCTCGGCCGCCCCGATGCCCTTCGGCTCCAGGCTCTCGCAGATGAGCTGGTACTCGCCCCGCTGCGGGTACAGGCTCAAACTGCCGCCGGCGACCACTTGCTGGCCGTCGCGGAGGTCGAACTTGAGCCGCAGGGCGAACCCCCGCCACATGACGCACCGCAGCACCGCCCCGCTGTCCCGCAGGGTGAAGTACACGTGCCCGGACGCCGCCCGGGTCAGGTTCGTCACCTCGCCGGCGACGCGGAACCCGGCGAACTGCTCCTCCAGACACCCCTTGATGGTGGCGGTGAGTTCCGAGACGGTCAGCGGTTCGTCGGTCATGGCTTTCGTAGGGTGGGCCGAGTCTTCGAGGCCCACCGTCGGGCAACCGGCGTCGCTCGGTGGGCCTCGAAGACTCGGCCCACCCTACACAAACTCACGCCGCGCGGGCTAGCTCGAATCCGAAGGTAGCCGCCACCGCCTCGTTGGTGACCCGCCCCGCCCGGACATTCACCCCGGCCAGCAGCCCGGGGTTGTCGGCGGTGGCCTTCGCCACCCCCTTACCGGCGAGCTGGATGACGTACGGCAGCGTCACGTTGGTGAGGGCGTAAGTGCTCGTCCGGCCGACCGCCCCGGGCATGTTGGTCACGCAGTAGTGGACGATGTCATCGACGATGTACGTGGGCTTGGCGTGGGTGGTCGGCCGGCTCGTCTCCAGGCACCCGCCCTGGTCGATGGCCACGTCGATGACCACCGCCCGCGGCGGCATCCGCTTCAGGTCGGCGCGGGTGACGAGCCGCGGCGCCTTCGCCCCGGGAATGAGCACCGCCCCGACCACCAGGTCGGAGCGGCCCAGGCAGTCGAGGATGTTGTGCCGGTTGGAAAACAGCGTGGTCACGTTCGGCGGCATCACGTCGTCCAGGTACCGCAGGCGGTCCATGTTCACGTCCAGCAGGTAGACGTTGGCCCCGAGGCCGGCGGCCACACGGGCGGCGTTCGCCCCGACCACCCCGCCGCCCAGGATCGTCACCGTCGCCGGGGCCACCCCCGGCACGCCGGACAGCAGGATGCCGCGGCCGTCCTGCGGCCGTTCGAGGTACTTGGCCCCCTCCTGGATGCTCATGCGGCCGGCCACCTCGCTCATCGGCGTCAGCAGCGGCAGCCCGCCCTTCGCGTCTTTGATCGTCTCGTAGGCCACGGCCGTCACCCCGCTGCCCATGACCGCCCGGGTCAGGTGCTCGTCGGCGGCGAAGTGGAAGTAGGTGAACACCGTCTGCCCGGTTCGCAGGTGCGGCCACTCCTCGGGCAGCGGCTCCTTCACCTTGACGACGAGTTCGGCCCGGGTCCACACCTCGGCGGCGGCGGGAACGATCTCGGCCCCGCAAGCGGCGTACTGGTCGTCGGCGATGCCGCTGCCCACCCCGGCCCCGGCCTGCACGACCACCGTGTGGCCGAGCCGGGTCAGCTCCTCGACGCCGACCGGGGTCATGGCCACGCGGTACTCGTCGGACTTCACTTCCTTCGGCACGCCGACGATCATGGGGGCACCCGGGAGAGGGGACAGGCTTACACGCATTGTCCGCAGGCGGCGGCGCGAATCAAGGCGAACCGCCGGCCCGGGTGTACCGCCTTGCTCGGACACCCGGCCCGTCCCTATGATGCGTGAGCCATGCCGACACGTCCCGCGGTCCTCGGCATCCTCCTGTTCTGGCTGCTGACCACCGGGGTCGTGGTCCGCCGGGACGTGCTGCCGCGGCTGTTCGCCGACGCCCCGCCGCCGCTGCTCATCGACCTGGCCGACGAGGCCACCCAGCAGGCCCCCACCTTCTGGACCGTCACCCGCGGCGGGCAGAAGGTCGGCCGGCTGAGCACCCGCATGACCTACGACGGCCAGACCGACACCTTCCGGTTCGCCAGCACCTACTCCGACCTGAAGATCGACTTCGACGCCGGCAAGCGGCTGCAACTGGCGGTGCAGGTGCCGGCGCTGGAGGCGACCACCACCGTCGGCCGGGCCGGCGACCTGCGGGCGCAGGCCGTCCACGCCAAGCTGGCGGCCAAGCTCGGCGGGGTGAAGGTGATGGAGGCCACGGCCGACGTGACCGGGCGGGTGGTGAACGGCCAACTGGTCGGGGCGTGCAAGCTCCAGTCGCCGGTCGGGCCGATCGACCAGCCGCTGGAGCCGACCCCGGTGCCGGCCGGGCAGGTGCTCAACCCGCTGCTGCCGGTCAACCGCCTCCAGGACGTGCGGCCCGGCCGGCGGTGGCTCATCCGCGAGGTGGACCCGCTGCGGGACGCGGTCGAAACCCTAGTCCGGCAGGTGGCCAAGCAGTCGGACGTGGCGGCGGGGCTGTTGCCGCCCCGGGCCGAGCGGCGGGAACTGGTGGCCGAAGTGCTGGCCGCCCCCGAAGACATCCCCCGGGCGGCGGGGCCGCCACAGAGCTGCTGGGTGATCGAGTACCGCGGCGACGAGGTGGCCGCCCGCACCTGGGTGAGCCGGGCCGACGGCCGGGTGCTGCGGCAGCAGGCCCGGATGGGCGACGAAGTGGTGCGGTTCGAGCGGGAGGACTGACCGGATGATCGACCTCCGCGGCGTGACCAAGCTGTACGGCCCGAAGGTGGCCGTCGCGGGCCTCGACCTGCAGGTGCCGGCCGGCGAGCTGTTCGCCCTGCTCGGGCCGAACGGGGCCGGCAAAACCACCACCCTCAAGATGCTGTGCGGCCTGCTGTTCCCGACCACGGGCACGGTGAGCGTCGGCGGGTTCGACCTGCGGACGCACGGGGACGACGCCCGCCGGCTGGTGAGCTACGTCCCGGACCAGCCGTACCTGTACGACAAGCTGACCGGCCGGGAGTTCTTGCAGTTCACCTGCGACCTGTACGGCATGGACCGCGGCTACGCCGCCGGGCGGATCGCCCACGTCTCCGACCTGTTCGAGCTGCACGACTTCGCCGACGACCTGACCGAGCGGTACAGCCACGGGATGCGGCAGCGGACGGTGTTCGCCGCCGCCCTGGCCCACGAACCCAAGTTGCTCATCGCCGACGAGCCGACGGTCGGCCTGGACCCGCGGAGCATCCGCAAGCTCAAGACGCTACTGCGGCAACTGGCTGACAGTGGCGTGACCGTGCTGCTCAGTACGCACACCTTGGACATCGCCCAGGAGCTGGCCGACCGCATCGGCATCATCGACCACGGCAAGCTGCTGGCGCTGGGCACCATGACCGACCTGCGGAAGCAGTCGGCCAACGACGGCAGCCTGGAAGACCTGTTCCTGACGATCACTGAGGAGGCGACCGGCCCCGGGGCCGTGTAATTCCTCTGACTGGTGGCACAGGCTTCCAGCCGGTGCAGACTCCCGCACCGGCTGGAAGCCTGTGCCACCAAACCATGAAGCCGCCCCCGGCAGGTTGACCGCCCATGCTGACCCTCGCCCTGCTCCTGACTGCCGGCTCCATGACTTCGTCCCTGCGGGCCGATGGGGCGCTGCTGGTGAACGGCCGGCCGGTGCTGCCGTACGGGTTCTACATGTCCACCGGGCACACGGCGGCCGACCGGCTGCGGTGCGTCGAGGCGGCCCACGCCGCCGGGGCGACCGTCGTCCACATCCAGGGGCCGTGGCCGGACGACGCCGGGTTCCTGGACCGGGCCGCCGAACTCGGGCTGTGGGTGGTGGCCGGGCATGTCGAGACGCCGGCCAAGCTGGACCGGGTGAAGCGGTTCCGGGACCACCCGGCGGTCATCGCCTGGACCCTGCACGACGACGCGAACACCCTGTCGAACGTGCCGCAACTGACCGACATGAACCGGCTGGTTAAAGCCGAGGTGCCGCACCGGCTGACGTTCATCCCGCTCGGCACCCAGACCCGCGACGTGGTCATGCCGGCCGGTGCGTTCTTCGGCTGCGCCGACGTGATCGGCTGGGAGATGTACCCGGTGGCCAACCCGAAGGCGGCCGACCCGTCGCTGAAAGCCACCGACGCCCAGTGCCGTGATGTAGCTGCCGCGTGCCGGAAAGCCGGCCGGCCGTTCTGGCTGCTGCCGCAGACGTTCGCCTGGCCCGGCGGCCGGGTGCCGACGCCGGCCGAGTACCGCAACCTGTGCTACGTCGGCCTGGCCAACGGGGCGAAGGGGCTGATGAGCTGGAGCATGTTCGCCGAGGTGGACGCCGCGGCGGTGCGGGCCAGGAAGCAGGCCGCCGGCGAGCCGTTCTGGGCCAAGTGGTATTTGCCGGACAGCCCCGCACTGTGGACCGAGTGCGGCCGAGTCGGGGCCGAGTTGAAGCAACTCGCCCCGCTAATACTGGACGGGACGTTCACCAAACTGGTTGCCGGCGACGGGCTATCAGCCGCCTGCTGGCGGGGCGAGCGGGAGACGCTAGTGGTGGTCGCCAACCTGTCCGAAACGGAGCCGCGGTCGGTACGGGTGGCTGTCCCCGGCGGCAAGCTGACGCCGGCGTTCGCCGACCGGCCGACGGGGCTGACCCTCACCGACGGTGTGCTGAGTGGCACCGTCGGCCCGGCCGCGGTCCACGTCTATCGGCTGGGGCGGTAGAGCGACTCGGTTCGAGGCGAGCGGCCAGCGTAAGCTGGTCCGGACACCGGCGGCACGCACACCCCGCCCCCGGGCCGGACCAGCTTACGCTGGCCGCTCGCCTGAGGAGACCTGACCCATGCCCACCCAGGCCGCCGCCTTCCGCGCCCTCCGCACCCGGCTGACGGTCAACGGCCTCCGCACCGCCCTGGCCGACGGCAAGGTGAAGCTGTTCACCATGACCGGCACCTCGGCCGTCGTCGCCGCCTTCGTGTTCGCACTCAGCTACTTCGGGTTCGACCAACTGTTCCGCCAGAACGTGCCGGTGAAAGGGCTGATCGTCGGCGGGCTGTTCGACCTGATGTTCTTCACCCTCGGCGGGATGCTCACCTTCAGCACCGGCATCATCCTGTTCGCCAGCCTGTTCACCGCTCCGGAGACCCGCTACCTGCTCACTACGCCGGCCGCCGCCGACCGCATCTTCGCGGCCAAGTTCCAACAGGCCGTCGCCTTTAGCTCGTGGGCGTTCCTCATCCTCGGGCTGCCCATTCTGGTGGCCTACGGCCTCGTCGCCGGGGTGCCGGCCTACTACTACCCGCTGCTGCCGCTGTACCTGCTCGGGTTCGTGCTGCTGCCCGGCGGCGTCTCGGCCCTGGCCATGCTGCTGCTCTGCCGGGTGCTGCCGCGGAACCGCCGGCAGGCGCTCGCCCTGCTCGGCCTGGTGGTGCTGCTGGTCGCCGGCGTGTGGGGCGTGCGGACGCTCCAGCAGCTCGGCCGCACGGCGACCGCCGGGGGCAACAAGAACGAGGTCGAGAGCCTGCTCGGCCAGTTCCAGTTGGTCCGCAGCCCGCTGGCCCCGAGCCACTGGATGACCACCGGCATCATGGCCGCCGCCCGCCGCGAACCCGTCGAGGCGCTGGTGCCGCTGGCCCTGCTCTGGAGCAACGGGCTGGTGGCCTACCTGGCGGCGGCGGTCGCCGCCCGGCGGGTGTACCGCACCGCCTACGACCGCCTGGCCGGCGGCGGCCGGGGCAAGAAAATCTACCGCGGCAGCGTGCTGGACCGGGCGATGGAGGCGCTCGTCTTCTACCTGTCGCAGCCGACCCGGGTGCTGGTGGTGAAGGACTTCCGCAGCTTCCGCCGCGACCCCACCCAGTGGGCGCTGCTGGCCCTGTTCACCGTGCTGCTGCTGCTGGCCGCGTCCAACTTCCGGCAGTACGCCCGGGCCGACCTCGGGCGGGTGGACAAGTACGCCGTCAGCCTGGTCAACCTGGCGGCCATGTGCGTGTTCCTGTGCGCCGGCCTGAGCCGGTTCATCTTCCCGCTCGTGTCCCTGGAGGGGCGGAAGTTCTGGGTGCTGGGCCTCATGCCGGTCAGCCGGGACCAGATCCTGCTCGGCAAGTTCGCCTTCGCCGCGACGGGGTCGGGCGTCATCGTGCTGGCCCTCATCCTGACCAGCGACGCCATCCTCGGGCTGCCCTGGGAGGTGGTGGCCGTCCACGCCGTGACGGTGCTGGTGGCGGCGCTGGGGCTGAGCGGGCTGAACGTCGGCCTCGGGGCGTACCTGCCGAACTTCCGCGAAACCGACCCGTCGAAAATCGTCGTCGGCTTCGGCGGCACCGTCAACATGGTGGTCGGGCTGCTGTTCCTGCTGCTCGTCGTCGGGACGATGGCGGTGCCGGTGCATGTGGCCGGCCTGCGGCCGGCGCTCGGGGTGGTGAGCGGGCGGGAGTTTCCGTTGTGGGCGTTCGCCGGGCTGCCGGTGGGGCTGATGCTGGGCGCGACAGCGGTGCTTCTGCCGCTGCGGGCCGGCGGCCGGGCGCTGCGGGGGACGGAGTTCTAGGCGGGTAACAAAAGGCGAGCGGCCGGCGTAAGCCGGCTGAGGGGGTTGTGGCAGTCGTCGGCAATGTGCCCAGACTCCACATCTCCCTCAGCCGGCTTACGCCGGCCGCTCGCCAAAACCGATCACCCCTTCTTCTCGGCGTCGGGCTTCTTCTCCTCTTTCTTCTCGTCTTTCTTCGGCTCGTCCTTCTTCGGCCCCTTCGGGCCGAAGCCGCCGCGGAACGCCTCGGCCACCCGGGGCAGTAGTTCCGGCAGGTTGGCTACCCGCAGGGCCGTCACGCTGATCACCTGTGCCCCTTGCAGCAGGTTCGGCTCCTTGGCCTTGTCGAAGGTGTCGGTCTGGGTGTGGTGCGTCAGCCGGTACTCGTCCGGGTCTTGCTGGCCGGCGAACCCGGGCACCTTGACCGAGTGGAACGCCTGGTGGTCGGTGCCGCCCAGGCTCCGCTCGCTCAGCCCCTTAAACCCGACCGCCTCCAGCGCCTTCAGCTCCGGGGCCAGCACCGTCATCGCCTTCGTCTGGCCGTGGGTGGCCAGGCCGTACACCCGGCCGGTGCCGGTGTCGTGGACGATGGCCACGCTCGTCTTGGCCATCTCGGCCTCGTGCCGCTTGGTGTACTCGCGGCTGCCGTACAGCCCCTGCTCCTCGCCGGTGAACAGCACGAACCGGATGGTCCGCTTCGGCTTGAACCCCTGCTTGGCCAGCTCGCCTAGCGCCCGAGCACACTCCAGCACCACGCACGAGCCGGTACCGTTGTCGGTGGTGCCGCTGCCCAGGTCCCACGAGTCCAGGTGGGCGCCGATCACCACGAACTCGTCCGGCTTCTCCGTCCCCTTGATCTCGCCGACCGTGTTGAAGCAGACCACCGGGCCGGGCACGAACGTGTTCGTCACCTCCGTCTCGACCGTCACCTTCTGGCCCGGGGCGGTGGCCAGCCGCCACAGCAGGCCGTACGCCTCGGTGGTGGTGACCACCTGGCCGAACCCCTCGTTCGGGGCCGAGCGGTCCTGCCCCCGCCAGCCGCCGGACATGTTCAACAGGCCGTGCGGCTTGCCGGACTGGACGAAGCGGACGGCCGCCCCCTCGGCGGCGAGCGTGGTCAGTTCTTCCGGGGTCGGCCCGCGGACGAACTCGACGGTCAGCCCGCGGGGCCGCCGCGGGGCGTCGTCCGCCTTCGGCTCCTCCTTCTTGGGTTCGTCCTTCTTCGGCTCGTCCTTCTTGTCCTCGTCTTTTTTGGGTTCGTCCTTCTTCTCGTCCTTCTTGGCCACCGGGTTGGTCATGCCGAAGTAGTCGAGGCTGTTGATCGGGGCCACCGTCTGCGGCGGCCCCCACAGGATGGCCGCCCCCTTCAGCTTGCCCGTCATGTCCTTCAGGAAGGTGTCCCGGTTTTCCCGGGTGACGGCCACCACCGGGCCGGTCAGCTTGCCCTTCGTGCCGGGCGCCCAGGCCCACGAGGCGATGGGGATGGGCCGGCCGTAGGTCGGCTCGATCAGCCGCATGGTGGCCGTGCCCCGCTCCCAGCCGACGGGGATCTCCCACGGCTCCAGCTTGACGTTCTCCAGCCCGTACGACTCCATCTTGTCGGCCGCCCACTTGTTGGCCCGCTCCAGCGGCCGGGAGCCGGTCAGCCGGGGGCCGATCACGTCCGACAGGTGCTGCAAGTTCTTCATCAGCTCGGACCGGCTGGCGATGGAGCCGAGCAGCTCCTGGTCCAGCTCGGCGGCCGACTTGGCGGCGGCGGTGCCCGCCGGGCGGGGCATGGGGGCGGTGTCGGCGGCTGGGGCGGTCAGCCCCAGCCCGCCGGCGGCGAGCAGCGTGAGAAGGCGGCGAGACATCGAGGCGGCTCCGGAGACGGGGTGCGGAGAGGCGGGACGGTCAGTGTCGCAAGAAGTCGCGGCGAAGGCAACGGGCGAGGCGTGAGACTTGGCGAGCGGCCGGCGTGAGCCGGTCCGGTCGGCGATCTGCGAGCCAAGACCGGACCGGCTCACGCCGGCCGCTCGCCAAAACACCGAGTCACCGCCCGTCGGCGAGTGTCCGCCACCGCTTGGCGATCTGCCGGTGCCGCTCGCGGAGGTCGGCCGGGTCGGCGTGCGGGTCGAGCATCTCGTCGGCCAGCCGGCCGACGGCGGCGGCGTAGCTGCGGAACCGGCCGGCCGGCCCGGGGGCGTCCGGCACCTTATCCAGCGCCGACGCGGCGATCGCCTTCAGCCGCTTGGCCGGGTCGCGGTCGGGCAGGGCGGCGACCGCCGCCCCGACGGCGGCCGGGTCCAGGGCCGTCACCACCGCCCGGAGTTCGGCGTCCTGTTTGGCCGGGTCGGCGGCGTCCCGCACCGGCTGCCAGTCGGGCGAGTACCGCGCCATGCCGGCCAGTAGGCCGCCGACCGCCAGCACCAGCACCCCCAACCCGAGGCCGGCCAGCAGCACCCGCCGCCGGCCGCCCATGCGGGTGCGGTCGAGCAACCCGCCGGCAATCACGCCGCACACCCCGCCGGCCAAATGCCCTTCCCAGGCCGACCCGGGTAGCAGGCTGACTAGCGCGTTGGCCGCGGCCACCCACGTCAGCCGCCGGCCCCACTCGGCCAGCACGCTCGGCGGCAGGTGGTGGCGGTAGCGGAGCAGCCAGGCGATGACCGCGCACAGCACCCCCCAGGCGGCCCCGCTGGCCCCGCACACCACCACCGCCGGGTTCAGCCCGACCGTGGCCGCCGCCGCCGCCGCCCCGCACAGCACGAACAGGGCGACGAACCGCCACCGGCCCCACAGCCACTCGGCCACCGGCCCGAGCAGGGCCAGGGCGAACAGGTTGCCGAGCAGGTGCAGGCCGGACGTGTGGACGAACCCGGCGGTGACCAGCCGCCACCACTCGCCGGCGAACAGCCGCGGGCCGTACACCGCCCCGAGCTTGAGCAGGCCGTCGGCCGGCATCTCGGCCACCGCCCGGCCGACGGGTTCGCCGTACCACCAGACGCCGGCGATGCCGACCAGGAACCAGACGCAGCAGACGACCAGCACGGCCGGGGTGACGAACGCCGGGCCGGGGGCCAGGAACGCCTCCCGGGTGAGGTCGCCGCGGTCGGCCGGCGGCGGCGGCGCGTCGAACAGGTCCACCGCCCCGGTGGCCACGGTCGGGTCGAATACCAGCCGGCCGGCCGGGGTCAGCCGGAACCCCTGGCCGCGGCCCTGCACCCAGTCGGCCACCTCGATGCGGCCGGTCTGCCGGAGCCGCCACACGACCTGGTCCAGCAGCGGCCGCGGGGCGTCCGGCTGGTCGGCCGGGAACCACACCCCGGCGGCGCACCAGTGCAGCACGTCGGCGTCGGTGGGGGCGGGCGGCGGGTCCGGCGGCATGAGGGCATTATCGACAATAGCTTCTCCGTTTCTACCTCACCTGGCGACGGAACACGCACCGGGCGGCGTCAGACCTTCGGGCGCCCCGGCGCAAGCCCATCTTGCCGGCACGTCCCCACTTCGGGTAGTACGCGGTTCGGGGCCGGCCGACCGCCGGCGACCCGTCACGGACGATGGGGGCAGGCAGTGACCGCCAAACGCGACGACTCGGACCGCTCGGACGCCGCCGCCCGGCCGGACCTCACGCCCACCGTGTCGCAGGTGCTGCGGGCGGTGGACGAGGCGGCCATGCACGCCTACCCCAAGCCGCACCCGCCGGCCGCCGACGACCACGGCATGTCCCTGTTCTGGCGGGTGTTCGGCGGCACCCTGCTGAGCATCACCGCCCTGGTGGCCGTCACCCTGTTCAACAACTTCTCGACCAGCCTGAGCGAGCTGCGGGTCGAGGTGGTGAAGGCCAACGAGGCCCGGGCGGCGGCCGTCAACGACCTGCGGGCCGACATCGCCCGCGGGGCCGACGCCCGCGCCGACCTCGTCCGCAAGGACGAGTTCAACAGCCGGCTGGCCACCAACTGGACCCAGGTGCAGGCGGTCCAGTCCCAGAACAACAGCCAGAACGCCACCCTGACCAGCCTGAAGACCGAGCTGGAGGGGCTGAAGGACCGGCTCACCCGCTCGACGGCCGACACCGACGCCGTGCGGAAGGACGTGCTGGCCGTGGAGGCCGTGCGGGAGCGGCTGACCACGGTGACGGCCGACCTGACGGCCGCCCGCGAGGCGGTGCAGAAGCTGCGGGACGAGGTGAGCCAGAACCGGGCCGCCGACAACGAGCGGAAGGAGCGGCGGGACACCCTGCAGAAGTCGACCGAGGACTCGCTGCGGGAGCTGACCCGGGCGCTCGGCGACTGCCGGGAAAAGCTGGCCCGGCTGGAGGCGCTGGTGAACCCGCCGCCGCCGACCACCGGCCCGCCCCCGCCGACGCCGAAGAAGTAGTGCAGAGTGCAGAGTGCAGAGTGCAGAGTGCAGAGTGCGGATTGTCTTCGATTCTGCACTCTGCACTCTACACTCTGCACTCTGCACTTTAGATTGAGGGCATGGACCGCCTCAACAAGTTCCTCGCCCACGCCGGGGTCGGCAGCCGCCGGCACTGCGACGAGTTGATTGTCGCCGGCCGGGTCAAGGTGAACGGCCAGACCGTCCGCGACCTGGGCATCAAGGTCGATCCGGACACGCACAAGGTGAGCGTGGACGACAGCCCCGTGAAGGCCGAGCGGATGGTGTACTGGGTGGTCCACAAGCCGCCCGGCTACCTGTGTACCAACCACGACCCGGCCGGCCGGCCGCTGGCCGGCGACCTCATCCCCCACGTCGAGCAGCGGGTGTACACCGTCGGCCGGCTGGACGAAGAGTCGGAGGGCATGTTGCTCATGACCAACGACGGCGGGCTGGCCCAGTCGCTGACGCACCCGCGGTACGGGGTGGACAAGACGTACATGGTGCTGGTGGCCGGCAAGCCGACCCCGCAGGACTTGCACAAGCTGGTCGAGGGGGTGTGGATCAGCGACGGCCGGGTGAAGGCCCGTAGCGCCCGGCGGATCAAGGCCCAGGGCGACTCCACCTGGATTCGGGTCGTACTGACCGAGGGCAAGAACCGCGAGATCCGCCGGATGCTGGCCAAGCTCGAACACAAGGTGCTGCGGCTGAAGCGGGTGTCCATCGGCCCGATCGAACTGGACAAGCTGCCCAAAGGCAAGTGCCGGCGGCTGAGCCTGCCCGAGATCACGCTGTTGCAGGCGGTGGCGGCCAAGGCCACCAAGCGGGTGGAGGACGGGGGCACCCAGGCCACGGCGGGCACCGCCGGCGGCGAGATGGCGCTGCCCGAGAAGCCGCGGCCGCCGCGGCGGTTCGCCCCGCCGGCGGGCGGCCCCCGGCCCCTGTCGCGGCCGGGCGGCCCGCGGCCGATGCCGCGGCCGGGCGGCCCGCCCCGCCGGCCGGCCGGCCCCCGCTAGCCGGTGTTCGCCGCCGACGGCTACGTGGTGGTGCCGGGCGTGGTGCCGGCCGCCGACGTGGACGCCCTGACCATCGCCGTCGAGCCGCTGCTGGCCCACCTCGGCCGGGTGAAGGGCGGCGTGCGCGACGTGCTGACGCATCCGGTTGTCCGCACCCTCGCCGCTTCCGCAACGCTTCGTCAACTCGTCGAGCCGCACCTCGGGGCCGGCTGCGTGGCCGTCAACGCCACGCTGTTCGACAAGGCCGCCGGCCGCAACTGGAAGGTGCCGTACCACCAGGATGTGACCATCCGCGTGCGGGAACGCCGAGCCGTGCCGGGGTTCGAGACGTGGTGGGAGAAGGACGGCGTCCCGCACTGCTGGCCGCCGGCGAGCGTGCTGGAGGGGATGTTGGCGGTGCGGCTGCACCTGGACGACTGCGGCCCGGCCAACGGCCCGCTGCGGGTGCTGCCCGGCAGTCACGCGGCCGGGGTGCTGGCCGCCGCTGCCATTGACGACTGGCGGTCGCGGGTGCCGGAAGTGGTCTGTGAGGTGGCCCGCGGAGGGGTGGTGCTGATGCGGCCGCTGCTGCTCCATGCGTCGTCGGCGGCCGTGGCGCCGGCCCGGCGGCGGGTGCTGCACGTCGAGTACGCGGCGGCGGAGCTGCCGGGCGGGCTGATGTGGTGGCACGTGGGGCACGGTTCACCGTGCCGTCCGCGCCCGCCGGCACGGTGAACCGTGCCCTACTTGACCGCCTGGCCGTCGGCCAACGCGCCGAGGTTGCCGACGATCACCTGCTCGTCCCCGACCACCGGCGACCAGTCGCCGGCGTTCACGCTCGCCCGCCGCTTGGCCAGCAGTTGCACCCCGGCCGGGTCGGTGCGGCCGACCTGCACCCGCATCTTCACCGCCTTCCCTTCGACCATGGCGAAGCAGTAGGCCGTCTCGTCGGCGAACAGTACGGCCGCCGACGGCACCAGCAGGGCGTCCGGGGTCGTCGCCTGGATGCGGGCCACGGCGTACAGGCCGGGCCGCAGTTCCCCGTTCGGGTTGGGCAGGTCGATTTCGGTGCGGAGGGTGCGGGTGTCCATTGCCAGCACCCGGGCCGTGCGGGTGACGCTGCCGGTGAACTCCTTGCCGCCCAGAGCCGGCACCCGCACGGTGCAGGGGGTGCCGGGGTTGGCCTGCGGGGCGGCGCTCTCCGGCACGTCTACGAACACCCGCACCGGGTCCAGCCGGGCGACCGTGAACAGCGGCTCCGGCCGGGTGCCGGTGGGCATCAGGAAGTGGCCGGTGTGGACGTGCCGGGCTGTCACGTACCCGGCGAACGGCGCCCGCACCTGCCGATACCCGAGCAGCGCCGTCACCCGCTCGCGGTCGGCTTCCGACACCTTCAGCCGGGCCTCAGCCGCCGTTTGATCGGCCGCGGCTCGACCCTTCTTGGCCGTCGCCTCCCGCCCGCCCGCCTCGGCCGATGCCACTTTGGCGGCCACCTCCTGCCGGCCGGCGGCGGCCGACTGGAACTGCTTCCGCACCTCGTCGAGCGACTGCTGGTCGAGCACCCGCTGGCCGACCAGCCCTTCCGCCCGCGTCAGCTCGGACTGCCAGCGGGCGTAGTCGGCCTCCACCCGGATGGACCCGGCCTTCGCCTCGGCCACGCCGGCGGCGGCGGCGTTCACCTGCTCCCCGGCGACCAGTACCCCTTGCCGGGACTGTTCCACCTCGGCCGCCATCTGGAGGACCGCCGCCGCCTTCTGGTCGGCCTCCCGCTCCAGCTCGGGGATGTCGATCTCGGCCAACACTTCGCCGGCGGCCACCGGGTCGCCCAGGTCTTTGTTCAGCGATTTCACGTACCCCGGCAGCTTGGCCACCAGCGGCGTCACCTCGAACGGCTGGATGCCGCCCGGCAGTTCAACCGCCCATTTGAGGGTGGTCCGCTTCGGGACGGCAACCGTCACCACCACCGGGGCGTCCGGTGCGGCCGCCGCACCGGACGGCGTGGCCGGCTTCTGGCACCCGGCCAACAGCAGCAGAGAGAATTGCAGAGTGCAGATTGCAGAGTGCAGATTGGTGAACCGGGCCGGGGCGTGGTTGGTCATCCGGCACCGTGGGTTGGGGTTGCCTGGCTCATTCTGCAATCTGCAATCTGCATTCTGCAATGCCCGGCGGTATTCTGGTAGGGAACCCAACACCGGGGGGCGGGCATGGCGGCGGACGTGGCGGCGGTGGCGAAGCAGCTCGTCGCCAACATGGAGCGGGTGATCATCGGCAAGCGGCCGCAGCTCAACCTGGCCCTGGCCGCCTACCTGTGCGAGGGGCACATCCTGCTCGAAGACGTGCCGGGCGTGGCCAAGACCATGTTCGCCCGCGCCCTGGCCAAGAGCGTCGGCTGCACCTTCAAGCGGTTGCAATGCACGCCGGACTTGCTGCCCACCGACGTGACCGGGGTGAGCATCTTCAACCAGAAGACGGCCGAGTTCGAGTTCCGCCCCGGCCCGGTGTTCGCCCAGACGCTACTCGCCGACGAAATCAACCGGGCCACCCCGCGGACCCAGGCCGCGTTGCTCGAAGCGATGGCCGAGCGGCGGGTGAGTGTCGATGGCAACACCTACGTGCTCAAGCCGCCGTTCCTGGTCATCGCCACCCAGAACCCGGTGGACCAGGAGGGCACGTTCGCCCTGCCGGAAGCGCAGCTCGACCGCTTCCTGATCCGCTTGAGCCTCGGCTACCCGAGCTTCGACGAGGAGACGAAGATGCTGGCCCGGCTCCAGCGGGGCCACCCCATCGACGACCTGCAAGCCGTGGTGCCGGCCCAAGACTGGCTCGACTGCCAGGCGGCCGTCCGCGAGGTGCATGTGGACGCCAAGATCGTCAAATACGTGCTGGACATCGTCCACGCCAGCCGGGAACACGACGACATCGCGCTCGGGGGCAGCCCGCGGGCCAGCATCGCCCTGTTCCGCTGCGGGCAGGCGCTGGCGGCCATCGCCGGCCGGGACTTCGTGACGCCGGACGACGTCAAGCGGATGGCCCACCCGGTCCTCGGCCACCGGCTCATCCTCAAGCCGGAGAGCCGGCTGCGGAAGAAGACGCCGGCGCTGGTGGTGAAGGAGCTGGTGGACGACGCCCGGGTGCCGGTGCTGGACCGGCAGATGGCCGAGGCGTAATCATGCTCCGCGGCTGGCGCTGGCTCTGGGTCATCTTCGCCGTCCTCGGCCTGGCCCTCGTGCTGCGGGCCGGCCTGGTGGCGTTCGCCGGTTACGTGCTGCTCGGGGTGTACCTGCTCAGCCGCTACCTGGCCCGCGAGTGGATCACCTCGATCAGCGCCGAGCGGGCCGGCGACTTCGCCCCCCGCGAGGTCGGCGACACCCTGGACGTGTCGCTGAAGGTGAGCAACGCCGGCAAGCTGCCCGTGGGCTGGGTGCTGGTCGAGGAGATGCTGCCGGCCCCGGCCATTCGCCCGCCGCGACCCCGCATCACGGTGAAGGGCGGCCGGCTGCGGGTGCTGTACCTGCCGGCCGGCGGCACCAAGACGCTCAAGTACCGGCTCACGTTCACCAGCCGCGGCTACTACCCGATCGGCCCGGCCCTGATCGAAACCGGGGACGTGTTCGGGCTGCACCGCCGCCACCGCCGGCTGACCGTGCCGGCGTATGTGATGGTGTACCCCCGCATCTTGCCGATCCGCAAGTACGACTTCGCCAGCGACCGGCCCATCGGTGAGGTGCGGCTGGCCAACCGCTTGTTCGAAGACCCGACCCGTACCGCCGGCGTGCGGCCGTACCAGATGGGCGACCCGCTGCAACGCATCCACTGGCGGGCCACGGCTCGCACCGGCGAGCTGCACTGCCGGGTGTACGAACCCACGTCCCTGGCCGGGGCGACGCTGCTGGTGGACTTCCACCAGGACGGCTACCCGAAGCGGGTCGAGCCGAACCGCTCCGACCTGCTCGTGACGACCGCTTGTTCGCTTGCCTACGCGGTGGCCGGGCTGAACCAGCAGATCGGCCTGATGAGCAACGGCCGGGACGCGGCCGAGCGGATCAAGCAGGAGTCGCTGACGGTCGCCGAGGATGCGACGGACCACGCCCACGCCACCCGCCTGGCGGCCCGGGACCAGTTCGAGGTGCTGGACGCCACCGACCGCCTGCGGCCACTGGTGGTCGAAACCCGCCGCGGCTTCGACCAGTTCCAACAGATTCGGGAGGCCCTCGCCCGGTTGGAGTTCACCGACGGGCTGACCTTCGCCGAGCTGGTGGTGACGGTGGCCCCGCGGCTGGCCCGGGACGCGACCGTGGTCGCCCTGCTGCCGCGGGTGAGTGTGGAAACGGCCGTGGCGCTCGGGCTGTTGCGGCGGCAGGGGTTCGCGGTGTCGGCGGTGCTGGTGGGCGTCGCCGAGGACGGGTCCGACGAGCGGGTGGTGGCCGCCGGCCGGCTGATCGCCGAGGGCATCCGGGACGTGCGGATGGTGAACACCGAGGCCGAGCTGATGGCCCTGGGCGACCGCTCGGCGATCGCCGGGCCGGCCGAGTACGGGTTCAGTGTGGGGTTGGCTTAGGTCGCCGTGGCGAGCGGCCAGCGTAAGCTGGTCCGGGCTAGGGGCGCGGCGGACGCTGGCCGGAGTCGGTGCGTCGCCAGGTCCAGTCCGCCCGGCCTTCCGAGGTCCACAGCCCGGACCGGCTTACGCCGGCCGCTCGCCCAGAGTTGTGTGAGACGAGATGACACGCCGCGACAAGCTGCTGGCCTACGCCCAACTGGTGCGGCTGCCGAACGTGTTCACGGCGTTCGCCGATATCGCCCTCGGGGCGTGCGCGGCCGGCTACCTGCTGGAGCGGCCGGGGACGTTCGCTCTGCTGCTGCTGGCGTCCGGCTGCCTGTACCTGGCCGGCATGGCCTTCAACGACATGACCGACAGACGGGAGGACGCCCGCTCCCGGCCGTTCCGGCCGATTCCGTCCGGCCGGGTGCCGTTGCGGGCCGCCCTGTTCGTCGGCGTC
Organism: Fimbriiglobus sp.; assembly: GCA_043787415.1. Taxonomy (GTDB): domain Bacteria; phylum Planctomycetota; class Planctomycetia; order Gemmatales; family Gemmataceae; genus JAXMAZ01. The sequence continues at coordinate 33,724 of JAYVUZ010000226.1, forward strand.
ATCCTCTGGAACCTTGGGCTGGCCTTCGCCGCCGGCACCCGACTCACGCTGCCGCCCCCGGAGGCCGGGCAGTTCCAGCCGGCTCACGCGGCCCTCCTCGTCGGGCTGGCCGTGATGCTGTACGACTTTGTCCTGAAGCCAACCCCGCTGGCCCCGCTCGGCATGGGGCTGTGCCGGTTCCTGAACGTACTGCTCGGGCTGACAGCGGGCGGGGCCGCCCTGTCGCCGGTCGGGCTGCACCTGGCCGCCGTCGTCGGGCTGTACATCGTCGGCGTGACGTGGTTCGCCCGCACCGAGGAGGGCGAGTCCCAAAAGTCGCACCTGCTGGCCGCCAGCGGTGTCATGCTGCTGTCACTCGGTCTGGCCCTGGCCGTGCCGCTGCACCGCGACCCCGGCACCACCTTCCCCGGCTTCCCGTACCTGCTCGTCGCCTTCGGCTTCTGGGTCGGGCTGCCAATCGTCGCCGCGATCCGGGAGCCGTCGCCGAAGCGGGTGCAGGCGGCGGTCAAAGCCTGCGTCCTCGGGCTGGTGCTGCTGGACGCCGTGCTGGCAACGGCGTTCGTCGGCCCGGCCGGACTGCTCATCGCCCTACTCTTGATTCCCGCCCGGTACATTGGCCGCTGGGTCTATTCCACCTGAGGCATCTCATGCGCCGCCTGCTCGCACTCGGAGGGCTGCTGATGGCCGCTCTACCCGCGCCCGCCGACCCCGCCACCACGGCGAAGGCGAAGGCCTTCGTGGCCGCCCACACGGCCCGGTTCCGGCCGCTCGACGTGGCCGCCGGCAAGGCCTGGTGGGACGCCAACACCACCGGCAAGGACGAGGACTTCAAGCGGAAGGAGGCGGCCCAGAACACCATCGACGCCGCCCTAGCCGAGAAGGCCCCGTTCGCCGAATTGAAGGCGTTGAAGGCCGCGACGGGCCAGATCGACGACCCGGTGCTGGCCCGCAGCATCGACGTGCTGTACCTGCTGTACCTGGAGAAGCAGGTCGATCCCGAGCTGCTCAAGAAGATCACGGCCAAGTCGAACGCGGTCGAGCAGGCGTTCAACGTGGCCCGGGCAAAGGTGGACGGCCAGGAACTGACCGACAGCCAGGTGCGGGAGGTGCTGAAGAACTACACGGCCAGCGACCGCCGCAAGAAGGTGTGGGAGGCGAGCAAGGTGGTCGGCCAGACGGTCGAGGCCGACCTGAAGGAGCTGGTCAAGCTCCGTAACGAGGCGGCGAAGCAGCTCGGCTTCCCGAACTTCCACGCCATGACCTTGTTCCTAAACGAGCAAGACCCGGCCGAATTGCTCAAGCTATTCGACGACCTGGACATGCTCACCCGGGAGCCGTTCCTGGCGGCCAAGACGGACATCGACGAGCGGCTGGCGGCCAAGATGAGCGTGAAGCCGGCCGACCTCATGCCGTGGCACTACAGCGACCCGTTCTTCCAGGAGTCGCCGGCCGTGTTCGACGCCGACCTGGACGCGCCGTTCAAAACGGCCGACACCCTGAAACTGTGCCGGGACTTCTACTCCGGCATCGGCCTGCCCATTGACGACGTGATCGCCCGCAGCGACCTGTACGAGAAGAAGGGCAAGTCGCCGCACGCCTTCTGTACGGACATCGACCGCGAGGGGGACGTGCGGGTGCTGGCCAACATCGTGCCGAACGAGTACTGGATGGGCACGATGCTGCACGAGCTGGGGCATAGCGTGTACAGCAGCAAAAACATCCCGGAGACGGTGCCGTATGTGTTGCGTGGCGAGGCCCACATCCTGGCCACCGAGGGGGTGGCCATGCAATTCGAGCGGTTCAGCAAGAACGGCGCCTGGCTGGCCAAGATGGGCGTCAAAGTGGACGACCCGATGGCGTTCGACGCCACGGCCAAGAAGGTGCAGCGGAACCAGTTGCTCATCTTCAGCCGGTGGTGCCAGGTGATGCTACGGTTCGAGCAGGGCATGTACGAGAACCCGTCGCAAGACCTGAACAAGTTGTGGTGGTCGCTGGTCGAGAAGTACCAGGACCTCAAGACCCCGCCCGGCCGCGAAGCCCCGGACTACGCGGCCAAGATTCACATCTGTAGCGCACCCGTGTACTACCATAACTACCAGATGGGGCAATTGTTCGCCTCGCAGGTGCATCACACCATTGCCAAAGAGCTGTACAACGGGGCCGACCCGGGCACGGTGCTGTACATCGGCGACAAGCGGGTGGGCGAGTTCATGACGCGGAAGGTGTTCGCCCCGGGCCGAACCTTGAGCTGGAAGGGGCTGGCCGAGTTCGCCACGGGCAAGCCGCTCGGGGCGGCGGCGTTCGCCGCCGACTTCCGCGGCAAGTGACGCCCGGTTAGGATGAGGCCATGACACAGACCTACCCGGCCGTCCTGCGGGACGGCTGCATCGAGTGGATCGGCGACCCGCCGGCGGGGCTACCCGCCGGCACGCCGGTCCGGGTCGAGGTCGTCTTACCGGCGACCCTGCCCCCACTGTCAGACGCCGAGCGCGGCCGGCAGATGCTCGCCATCATGGAGCGGCTGGTCGCCCTGGGCACCGGCGAGAAGTATGGCGACCCGGTCGAGTGGCAGCGGGAGCAGCGGCGGGACCGGCCGCTGCCCGGGCGAGAATCATGACCCTGCTCGACAGCAACCTGTTCATTTACGCCATCCTGCCGGCACATGCCGCGTTGCGGACGGTCATCGCCGGCTGCAACCCGGCGGCGTCGCTCATCAGTCGCGTGGAGGTGCTGGGCTTCCACCGGCTTACCGCCCAAGAGGAAACGGACCTGGAGGCACTGCTCAACCTGTGTGCCCTCCTGCCGGTGACGCGCGACGTGATCGACCGGGCAACGGCACTGCGCCAGCAGCGGAAGATGGGTTTGGGCGACGCGCTGATCGCCGCCACGGCCCTGGTTTACGGGCTGCCACTGGCCACGCACAACACCGCCGATTTCGCCTGGGTGCCCGGCCTGACCCTGCTCGACCCCCTCGCCCCATGACCGACGCCGACTGGCTGGCCGCCGTCGCCGCTGCCCCGGACGACCGGCTGGTGCGGCTGGCCTACGCCGACTGGCTGGACGACCGCGACGACCCGCGCGGAGAGCTGCTGCGGCTGGACGTGGACCTAGCTAGCCGGGCGGATGACGACCCGGCGTCGGAAGCCATTCGTAAGCGGCTGGCTGAGCTGGTGCCCGGCACCGACGCCCGCTGGCGGGCGGCCGTCTGCCGGGTGGCAGAGCCGGTGGCCCCGGACGACTTTTACGCGCATCATGTCTGCGATTGTGCGGGGCCGGAACTGGCGTTCCCGAAACTGTTTGCCCCGCCCGGGTCCGGGTATCACACGCCCCTCCGGCCGCCGGTCGGCCGGGAGGAAGTTGCGCGGATTTGCGTTGCTGTGCGTGCCTGCACCCGATGCTGCCTGCGGTATGCCGGCGAAGACCCGGTCGTGATCCAACTGCTCCGGAACTCGTCCGACTGGTGCGACTACACCATCCCCGCCGACGCCGCCGAGGAGTTGCGGTTCCTGCCGGCGCCGGACCCGCGAGGCGTGGCTTACGTCGCTGCCGCCTACGAGCAGTTGGAGACGGCCAAGCGGCCGGACCGATTCGACCCGGCTCTGACGGGCATGGTTCTGGGCTGCCTGTCGTGCGTCGTCCTCGTATTCGCCCTGTGGGCAATCGCACTCGTGCTGCACCTGCTCGGTCGCCTGTTCGCCGACTGACCGTCGTCACGCCTTGACCAACACCGCCCCCTCGCCGTTCCGCAAACTCACCTGCCGCACCGGCTGGCCGAAGCTGCCGTCGGCCCGCACCGATCGGTACCAGCCGTCCAGCTTGTGCGTCGTCGCCGTGCTGTCGGCCGTGGTGCCGCTCACCCCGCGGGTGTACGACAGCGGCTTGTACAGCACCAGGGCGTGGCCGTACTCCCGGCCGTACACCTTGTACGTCAGCGACTTGTTGGCCGGGTCCAGCCCGGTGGCCCACACCGTCGCCGCCCCTTTGGGCCGGCCCACGTCCACCGTGCTGGCCGGGATGAAGTGCCGGTCCCACGAACTGGCCGGCTCGTTGCCGCCGTTCACCATCAGCAGGCTCGCGGACGGGTCGGCCACCGCGTAGTACATGGCCAGCGTCGCCATCTGGAGCCGCGGGTCGAGGGCGTCCACCCCGTTCGTCGGCAGGCTGTCGAGAATCTCGTAGGCCTTGCCGCCGGTCAGTTGCCGGCGGTACGTCAGCGTCGCCATCAGATCGTCGAACTGGACGTGGTTGGCCGACAGTGGCCGCAGAGCGAACTCCTCCAGCGACGACACCCCGGCCGCGGCGATCGGCTCGGCCGACTGGTTGCCGCCGGCCGTGTTGGCCACCAGCCACTTGCCCGTCTTCCGCAACTGGGCGTTGATGGCTCCCAGTAGGCTGCCGTAGTCGGCCGAGTAGGTGGCCAGGCCCTCGGCCAGGCCGTTGGGGTCCACCGCGAGGCGACCGGACGAGTTGTCCACGAAGAAGCCGTCGGCCAGCGGCGTGTCCTTGAGGAAGCGGGCGTGGTAGTCGGCCGCCCAGCCGCGGAACCCGGCGTCGCTCACGTTGCTGGCGTACCGCATCGGCCCGTACTGCGGGAAGGTCAGCCGGCTCTCGTACCGGAACCGGGCGTCCATCCCCTTCTTCCGCTTGGCGTACTCGGCGTCGCTCAGGTAGCCGTCCCCGTTCATGTCGGCGGCGGCGTCGAACGCCGGGATGGTCTTGCCGGCCGTGTAGTCGCGGCCGAGGACCGTCGTCGCCGTCGGCGCGGTGCCGGCGTGGGTGGTACGGAAGCGGACGAAGAACAGCCGGGCGCTGCCGCCGACCGACGCGGCCTTCCAGTCGCCCGGCGGGTCGAAGGTCAGCTTGCCGTCCGCGGTCAGCCCGCGGGTGGTGTCGCCGAGCGTGCGGAGCGTCTTCCACTCGGTCGGCTTGCCGCCGGCGTCCACCTTCGACACGTACTCCAGCGTGGACGCCCAGCCGCTTTTCGCACCGGACTTCAGATCGACGTTGACCTCGCGGAACTTCTCCAGGAAGCCGAAAGCTAGTGACAGCCCGTTGTCAGCGAAGGTGAGGTCGTTGCCGGTGTGGGCCGAGTCGCGGGTGAGGTTGTCCCAGTCGCCGCCGGTGCCGCGGAACACGCCCCAGAAGCGGTTGACCGGCACCGACGAGGCCGACGCCCCGGTGAGCGGGGTGGCCCGGGTGACGTGGTAGAACGCCTGCTCCCGGCCCAGCCCCTTGCGGTCGGCGTAGTCGTTCCAGTCGGTGATCAGGCCGAGGTACAGGTTGGACACGTTGGTGTACACGAACTGGGCGGCGTCCGGGTTGACGGCCTGCACCTCGTCCAGGTACGACAGGTTCGGGATCACCAGATCGACGCTGTGGGCGAGCAGTGACTTGGTGGTGGCGTCGAACGGGGTGCCCCAGTAGGCCAGATTCGCCAGCCGGATGTGCGGGTAGCTGCGGGCCAGCGGCGGCAGCCCGGCCGGGTTCGGCGTCGGGGCGGACGGCGTCGGGGTCGGCGTCACCGGGCCGGGCAGGTCCGGCGGCGGGGTCGGGACGGTGGTGGCCTTGTCCCCCTCGGTCGGGATGGGGCCGGCGGCGGCCCCCTTGTCCGGGCTGGTCGTCACGATGAAGTTGTCGAACACCAGCGTCCCGGCGTACCCCGGGGACCGGGCCAGGCCGACGCGGCCGCCGCTCCTCAGCGTGCCGTCGGTGCGGGTCATGGCCCAACTGGCGGCCAGGCCCCAGGTGCCGTCGTCGCGGAGGTACTGGCCGGTGTCCGAGCGGTACACCTGCACCCGCAGCCGGTCGCCGGACAGCACCAGCGACGCCTGCACCCACAGGCCGGCCACGTACTCCTTGCTCGTCACCCGCCCGAGTTCGACGGACGTGCCGTCGATCACCCGCCACACCCGCACGTCCAGCCCCCGGCCGACGGACAGCGAGTAGTAGCTCGGCCGGTCGGTGTTCACCCGCTGGCCGCGGGCGAACACGGCGGCGGGGGTCAGGCCGTCGACATAGACCGACGACGACACCTGCACGTCGGCGCTGGTGGGGGCGGTCAGCCAGGCGCGGGCGTCGGCGGTGCTGCCGGCCTCGACGCGGAGGGTGTCGTCGGCGGTGGTGGCGAACGTCACCGGGGCCGTCCGGGTCCACTGGCTCCAGCCGGCCGGCAGCCCGGCCTTCGCCCCGCTGAACCGCTCCTCGGCGATGGCCGCCACCGGGGCCGACTGGGGGGCGCCCACCCGCAAACTGTCGGCGGCGACTTCGGCCCCGCTGCCGGCCGGCCGGGCGAACCCGGCCTGCCCGGCCCCCTTGAGGGCCGAGTCGATGACTTCCACGGCCGGGGTGCGGCTGCGGGTCCAGGTGCCGTCGGCGGCCAGGTACTGGTTGGTGTCGCCGCGGTGCAGGTAGGCCCGCACCGTGTCCCCCTCGGCCCGCACTGTCAGGGTGGCCCAGCGGTTGCTCATGTAATCCGGCGTCGTCACCGCGCCGAGCCGGGTGGTCTGGCCGTTCACCACCTTGACCAGCGCGACGGACGCGCCCCGGCTGACGGTGGCGGCGTAGTAGCTCGGGGTGGCGGTGTTGAGGCCCTTGCCGCGGACGAACAGTTGGAGCGGGACGGCGTTGTTCAGGTAGACGGCGGCCGACGACTCGACGTCCGCGGCGAAGGGGGCCGACAGCCAGGCCCGGCCGCTCTCCGTGCTGGTGCCGTCGGAGACGAGCCGGCCCTGGTCGCCGAGGCCGGCGGCGGTGGCGTCCACGGAGAACAGGGCGTGCCCGCCGCTGCCCCACTGCTTCCAGCCGGCCGGCAGGCCGTCGACGGCGCCGCGCTGGAACGGCTCGACCAGCCACGGCCCGGCGGCCGGCACCTCCCGTGCTTCCAACGGCTCGACGGCGAGGGACCGCGGGGACGGGCGGTGGGGCATACAAGTCGTCCGGGGTCGGCGGCCGTGGGCGGTGGGGTAATACCCGGCCGACGGGGGGCGTGTCAACCCGGCGAGTGGCGCTTCGAACCGATGGCGGGCGCCTTGGTTCGTAGCTCGAAGCGCGAGCGAGGATGACGTTTTCCTCGCTCGCGCTTCGGGCTACGAACCAATCACACCAGCCCTGCCAGCCGCAGCCCGATCGCCGCCGCCAGGCCGGCCAGCAGCGGCGGCGTCACCTTCCGCAGCAGCTCGCCGGGGCGGGTGTCGGTGAGGGTGCCGCACATCAGCACCACGGCCGCCACCGGCGACATGGTCCGCCCGGCCGCCGCCCCGACGCTCACCAGCGCCCCGACGCCGACCGGGTCGGCCCCGGCCGCCACCGCCGGGCCGTGGAAGAAGCCGTACAGGCTCTGCGTCGCCGCCATGCCGGACCCGCACACCCAGGCGAAGGCACACGGCACCCCCCCCGCCAGCGGCTGCAACAGGGTCGGCTCGGCCTCGATGAGCTGCCCCAGCCGCGTCGCCAGCCCGACCCCCTCGATGCCCTTGCCGAAGCACGTCGCTACCACGATCAGGCTGACGACGTGGGTGAACCCGTACCCGGCCCCGTCGAAGAACGCCTTGCCGCAGCCGCCGGCTTTCCGCGGGGCGGCCAGGGCGGCGGCCAGCACCCCGACGAGCATGGCCAGGCCGATGAGCCGGCTGTCGGCCAGCTTCTTCTGGTCGGTCAGCCACTCCAGCGGGACGTGACACAGGTCGAGCGGCGGCCCGGACGCGAACAGGATGAGCAGCGGCACGACCGGCACGGCGGCTTTCAGAAGGTTGAGCGGTTCCCCGTCCGTGGCGAGCGGCGGGCGTAAGCCCGCCGAGGGGGCGTCGCCGGTGCCGGAGCCAGCCGTCGGCGCGGCGAGCGTCCCCTCAGCGGGCTGACGCCCGCCGCTCGCCGGGGTCAGCGATTCACGCCCCCACAGCACCAGCGTGCTGACGCCCAGCACGACCAGCACCAGCGGCACCACCTTCGGCACGATGGCCTTCGTCTCGACGCCGGTGCCGTCGCGGACGGTGAGCAGTTCCGGCGCCCCGGGGTTGAGGAGTTCGCCGCCGACCGACGCCCCGAGCAGCAGGCACGCCCCGGTGGTGGCCCCGCCGAACCCGGCCGCCCGCATGACGGGCACCACCACCGCCCCCAGGCACACGGCCGTACTCGTCTGGCTGATGACCGGGATGTTGGTGACGAACCCGGCCAGCACCACCCCGGGCACGGTGAGAAATCGCACCCGCCGCACCGGGGCCACCAGCACCCGCACCAAATGCGTGTCGCAGCCGGTGTGCTTGAGGACGAAGGCGAACCCCATCGCGGAACAAATGGGGACGACGAACTTCTCGCTGCTGAATGTGTCCAGGAAGGCCCGCACCACCGGGGCGACGTGGCCGGCCAGCGCCCCCAGCACCAGGGCGGCGGCCAGCAGCACCAGCCGCACGTCCCGGCCGGACAGCACGCCCCAAACGGCGGCCGCAAGCACCAACACCGCCGCCGCCTCGGTCATAGTCGGTTCCCCACGGGTGGCCGGCAGTGTACCGCAAACGATGGCGGTCGGGGGGACACTTCCGGCGGGGAAGGGTGGGCAAGCTGTTCCGCCGGTGTGTGCTGTGCCGGGTGCAGCAGTGGCATTCCCCCGCTAGCGTGCGGATTTGCTCAAGTTCACTCGCCCCCGCCCGGCAATTTCTGCAAATATCTAGTAACACAACCCGGAGGGCGGCCGTGGAAAGTGACCAGAAACTCGGCCTACTGGCCGGCGTGGCGGCCGTGCTGGTGGTGGCCGTGGTGTACTTCAGCAAGCCGCTACCGGCGGTCGCGGCCGAACCGCCCCGCACGGCCGCCGCGGACGCCGCCCCGGTGCTGCCGCCGGCCAGCGTCGGCATCCCGGTCCGGCCGGCCGGCCGGCGGCTGGCCGACGACTGACCCAATCTGAAACCCGCCCCCCGCACTCCGGGTACAATATCCGAACACCCCGGTGTGAACCGGGGGTTCTCGACATAGGAGTGTGCATGTCCCGCCTGTCCCGTCTGGGTGCCGGGCTTCTGGCCGCCGTGGTGATTGCCGCCCCCGGCCGGGCGGCCGAGATCGACCCGGTGCTGCCCGCGGCCACGGAGAGCGTGGTCGCCGTTAACATGCGTCAGATCATCGACGCCAATTTGGTCAAGAAGTACGCCCTCGGCCAGCTCAAGCAGATGATGGCCGGCAACGACATCGCCGAGCAACTGAAGGGGCTGGGCCTGGACCCGCTCAAGGACATCGACCGGGTGTCGGTCGGGTCGTGGGGCGGCGAGGAGGACGCCAACGCGGTGTTCGTGGTCCGCGGCAAGTTCGACCTGGAGAAGATGTTCGCCGCCGCCGAGAACCTGGCCAAGACCAACGGCGACAAGGTCAAGATCGTGTCCGACCCGAAGTGCAAGCTGATCCAGGTGACGGTCGAGCAGTCGCCCAAGCCGCTGTTCTTCACGTTCGCCGACGACAAGACCATCGTCGGGGGCCTGGACCAGAAGGCGGCCGTGGCCGCGTTCGAGACGGCCAAGGCCGCCACCGGCAAGCCGCAGCTCAAGCGGGAGCTGGCCGACCTGGTGCTCAAGCAGGACGAGAAGGCCAGCCTGTTCGCCTGTGCCGTCGTGGACAAGGACAAGTTCAAAGGCCTGCCGCCGGGCGTCGGGGCGGGCATCCCGGGGTTGGACGCAGCCAAGGTGGGCGAGCAGCTCAAGGCCCTGCGGAACTACGCCATGACCCTGCGGCTGACCGACGACGTGTCCCTGGAGATCGACGCCGGCATGGCCGACACCGAGTCGGCCGGGGCGTTCGGCGACAGCCTGAGCCAGCTCATCGGCACGGCCAAGGGGTTCCTGCCGCTCATCACCGGGATGCAGCCGAACCTCAAGCCGCTGGTGGACGAGGTGACCAACACCCTGAAGTCCAGCGTCAAGGGGAGCGACGTGACCCTGACACTCAAGCTGTCCGGCGACGCCATCGGTAAGGCGGCCGGCGGCGGCGACTGACCTAGGAGAGTGCGATGGCCGAGCAACTGGTGACGGTGGCCACTTACGACCTGCCGGCTCAGGCGGCGATGGCCCGCAACGCCCTGGAGTCCGCCGGCGTCCGGTCGGTGGTGACCGACGCCGAGGTGGTGGCCATGGACTGGCTGCTGGCCCCGGCCGTCGGGGGCATCAAGGTGCAGGTGGGGGCGGCCGACGCCGACCAGGCGGTGGCCGTCATCCGCGAGTTCGAGGCCGGCGGCGGCAAGTCCGGGGTGGACGAGGCCGAGCTGACCCGCCAGGCGTTGGCCGAGCCGCCCGAAGGCGTATGACCTTCCACCCGGACGACACCATCGCCGCCGTCGCCTCGGCCCCCGGGCTGGGCCGGCGGGCGGTGGTGCGGGTGTCCGGCCCGGCCGCCCGGCCGGTGGCCGAGTCGCTCGGCGTACCCGCCGACTGGCGGCCCGGCCGCGTGTGCCGGGACATCCCACTCCGACTATCGGGCATCACTTCTCCGCTCCCCGCCGACATCTACTTCTGGGCCGGCCCGGCGAGTGCCACCGGCCAAGACGTGGTCGAGCTGCACGCCGTCGGCAGCCCGCCGCTGGTGGAACGCCTGCTGGCCGACCTGATCGCCGCCGGCGCCCGCCCGGCCCGGCCCGGCGAGTTCACCCTGCGGGCGTTCCTGGCGGGCAAAAAAGACCTGCCGCAAGCCGAGGCGGTCCTCGGCGTCATCGAGGCCGGCAGCGACGCCGACTTGCACCAGGCGCTCGGCCAACTGGCCGGCGGCGTCACCGGACCGCTGGCCGCCCTCCGCGACGACCTGCTCGACCTGCTGGCCGACGTGGAAGCGGCCCTCGACTTCGCCGACGAGGACGTGACCTTCGTGGAGCGGCCGGACGTGCTGCACCGGCTGGCCGCCGGCCTGGCCCGCCTGTCCAACCTCCGCCGGCAACTGGACGCCCGCGGCGTGAGCGGCCGGCCGGTGCGGGTGACGCTGGTGGGCGCGCCGAACGCCGGCAAGAGCAGCCTGTTCAACGCCCTGACTGGGGCCGACGCCCTGGTGAGCGAACAGGCCGGCACCACCCGCGACTACCTGACCCGCACCCTCGACCTCGGCGGGGTGACGGTCGAGCTGACCGACACCGCTGGCTGGGACGAGTCCGCCGAGCCGATCGCCGCCCAGGCTCAGCGGCTGGGGCGGGGGGCGGCGGCGGTCGCGGATCTCCTGGTGTGGTGCGTGCCGGCCGGAGAGCCGTTCGCCGGCGACCCGGGTGGCCCGGCGGTCCGCGTGGCGACGAAAGCCGACTTGCACCCGGCGGCCGATGGCGTGCCGGCAAGTGTGGTCCGGTCCGGCGGGCTGGACGCCCTGCGGGCGGAGTTGGCCGGGCGGGTGGCGGCACTGGTTCGGCCGCCGCTGGCCCCGAGCCTGAGCCGCTGCCGGGGGCACGTCGAAGCGGCAAGCGGGCACCTACGGGCGGCCCACCGGCACGTCCTGGAACTCGACCCGCCGGAACTTCTGGCGGCGGCCCTGCGGGCATCCCTGGACCAGATCGGCGAGCTGGCCGGGGCAGTGTACACGCCAGACCTGCTGGACCGCATCTTCAGCCGTTTCTGTGTCGGGAAATAGCCGGGTTCTGGCGCGGCGTTAGGTTCGTTCGATACCGGACGCCAAGTGGGATGTGACGGCGGTCGGCGGGAGCGGGTGACGGCCGCCCGCACCCTCCGGCCGCCGATCGCCGTCGCCGACCCGGCCGACTTCTACGCCGACGGCCGGCATCCCGCCGGCCGCCCGGGCGGTGATCAAGCGGGCGGTGGCCCGCCGCCGGGCGAACGGCACCCCGACCGTCGGGTTACGAGTGCCACGGCTTCCCCCCGTGCCCGGCCGTGTACGTGGTGGCCTGCCGGCAGTACTCCTCGGCCGCCGCCTTCTTGGCCAGCACCACCGAGTCGGTCATCTGGCCGGCCCGCTTGGTCTCCAGCATGTGGACGGCGTCGGCCGCCCCGGCCACAAAGTCCGGCTGGTACTCGCCCGCCTCGGTCCCGGCCCGCCAGTCGATGGTGAACCGGCCGCGGGCCGGGCGGAGCCACTTCTCCACGTCCCGGTCGAGTACCACCGCCAGCACCCGCTCGGGGTCGGACTGGAACTTCGGCACGTCGTACAGGCAGCGGCCGAACCCGCCGAACAGGTACTTGCCAATGTCCTGCTTGGCCGGCACCGGCGGGCGGAAGTCCCGCACCGCCCCCACCCGGGTGACGCTGCTCGGCCTCAGCGGGGTGAACCCGGCCGTCACCGTCGCCTCATACCCGCCGCCGGCCGCCGCCCGGTAGTGCGGCCCCATCTGCTTGTGAACTTGCTTGGCGATCTGCTCCTGGGAGTACCGCTGCGTCCGCCGGGCCTCGGCCTCTGTCATCCGCATCCGCCCCAGCAGGTGGGCCACCACCTGCCCGGCCAGGTCGTACAAGAGGTCCGCGGCGTCGTCGTCGTTCACGTCGTCGAAGTCCACCAGCCCCCGCACGACGTAGTCGGCCAGCGGGGTGTCGTCGGCCGCCGGGCCGGCCAGCCCGACCGCCTTGCCTTCGTCCCTCGCCAGGTACTGCACCCACAGGTCGTCGTTCGGCGGGTTCAGCCCGACCGGCGTCAGGTCCAGCGCGAACAGCTCGTACCCGCCCCGCCCCTCGCCGACCGGCGTCGCGCTGATGCGGGGGATGGCGATCGTCTGCCGGGTGTAGGCCGCCGTCGTCGCCGCCACCACCGCGGCCACGTCCGGCCCCTCCATCCCGGGCATCGCCCCCTGCTGGCGGCGGTACGTCTCCGTCACCGCAGCCACGAGTGCGGACTACACGTCGGCCCGGCCGAGCGCCGCCAGCCCCGGCACCTCGGCCGGCCGCCGGGACAGGCCGTCCACCGCGGCGAGCGTCAGCCGGGCCAGCTCCTGGTCGGCCGGGGCGGTGAACCGCGGGGCCGGGCCGCCGGCCCCAGCTCCAGCAACCCCCGCCAGCTTCGGCCGGCACACCTCGGCCACCGCCGGCGTGTCGTACTCGGCCGGGTCCAGCACCAGAGTCTTCACCTGCCGCAGTACCGACCCCGGCCGGCGTGCCTCCTCCACGACCTCCTGGAACTTGTCGTGGGCGACGATGTTCAGCCGGTCCACCGCCTCTATCCCGGTCCGCTTGCCGTACGGCAGCCGCAGCCCCCGGCCGATGGTCTGCTCGCCGAGCGTCCGGGCCGATGCCGCCCGCAGCGGGATCAGGGTGTACAGGTTGGTCACGTCCCAGCCCTCCTTGAGCATGTTGACGTGGACCACCACCTCCGTCGGCTCGTCCGGCTTCTCCACCGCCAGCAGCCGCTGGTCCGTCTCCTCCTCCTTACCGGCCGTGCTGGAGTCCACCTGGATGACCCGCCCGCCGAACAGCCCGCCGATCCGCCCGACCAGCTCGGCCGCGTGGGTGGTGTCCCGGGCCACCACCAGCACGAACGGCTTGACCACCGGCCGGTCGCTGTCGGCCGCACACGTGGCCAGCTCCAGCTTGACCGCCTCGTGCAGCCGTAGGCCGTCCTCCAGCTTCAGCCGCTCCAGCTCGTCGGCCGAGAACGCCGTCGGGTCGAAGTCCTTGCGGGTGACGACGGCCGGCTCCTTCACGAACCCGTCGGCCAGCGCCTCGGCCAGGGTGTACTGGTAGCCGACGTTCTGGAACCACTTCGGCCCCCTCGGCGTCTCCACGAACGGGGTGGCCGTCAGCTCCAGCCCGAGCACCGGCCGCAGCACGTTGATGGCCCGCACCCCGGCCGATGCCCGGTAGCGGTGCGACTCGTCCATCATCAGCACCAGGGCCGGCCGGGTGGTCGAAGTAGCTCGCCCCCAGCGCCTCCCGCATCCGCCTGAACCGCGGCGCCTTGCCGCCCCGCACCTCCGTGTTGATCTTGGGAATGTTCACCGTCAGATCGTCCGGGTCGGCGAACAGCCCGGCCCCGGCCGACTGCTCGAACGTGTCCCCGGTGACGAGGACCGGCGGCCGGACAGCGAACTCGCTCAGCCCGCGGAACACGTACTTCGGCGTGTTGGGCGTGAAGTCGGCGATGAGCTTCTGGTACACCGTCAGGTTGGGGGCCAGCACGAACACGTTGCGGACGCCGTGGGCCAGGTACAGGTACGCGGCGTACGCCCCCATCAGCCGCGTCTTGCCCACCCCGGTGGCCAGGGCGAAGCACACCGACGGGAAGTCCCGCTCGAAGTCCGTCACCCCGGGGTACAACTGCCGCACCGCCGCCAGCGCCGCCCCCACGTCCGTGCCTATCCGCGGCGGCTCCACCCCGCAGACGGCGGCCAGCACCTTCAGTGACAGGTGATGCGGCTTCCGCAGGCTCAGCCGCTGGGTGATCGAGGTCACGAGCATTCTCAACTGCCAAGGCATGAAGACGGTTTCAACCGCCAAGGCGCCGAGACGCCAAGGACGGCAGTCGATCATTTCTTAAGAGTAGATTTACTGCCGTCCTTGGCGTCTCGGCGCCTTGGCGGTTACTTCTTACTCAGCACCACCCGCTTGATGCCGTCGCGGAGGACTGCCGTGCGGAAGTTGACCAGCAGCCCGAGCGGGTGGCCGGTGGCCTTCAGGTATGCCAGCACTTGGGCCTTGTGGACGTCCGTCAGCCCGTCGGCCGCCTTCAGCTCGACCACCAGCCGGTCGCCCAGCAGGTAGTCCAGAAGGCCCTCGCCGACCGGGTGCCCCTTGTACACCACCGCCACCGGGTGCTACCGACGGTACACGATGCCGCGTAGCCCGAACTCGACCGCCAGCGCCTCCTCGTAAGTCTTCTCCAGGTAGCCCGGCCCGAGCAGCCGGTGTACCTCGATGGCCGCCCCGATGACGGCGTGGGCCAGGGCGTCCACCTCGGCATCGGGTTCGGTCATGATTCAGAGTTTAACCGCCAAGGCGCGGAGACGCCAAGGACGGCAGTCGATCATTTTTTAAGAACAGATTTACTGTATTTCTTGGCGTCTCGGCGTCTTGGCGGTTAAAACCGTGTTGTTCGCTGCGGCTGGTGTAGGCTCTCGACGCTCAGGCTGTAGTCGTCCTTGCCCCACTCGCAGCGGTCCTGCACGGCTTCGGGAATCTTCTTCACCGTCAGGTTGGGTGAGCGGGCTGACGGGCGGCATCGAGCGGTTCGGGTGTCCCGCCCGCCGGCGGTGCAGCCGGCTGGTGCGGAAGACCTTGTCCTTCGCCGAGTGCCCCCGCAACCACCTGGGTGCCCTCTGGTACTTCATCAGCCACTACAACATGTCCAGGCGATGAGGCCACTACCGCACTACGACCTGATCATCCGTGTGATGGTGACTGCCTTGGTGAGCGGGCTGCTGCGTTCGGCTCGTGGGAGCAAGTCTGGTAGTGGCCCGAACGCCGGCACGCTCGTAGCCTGAGCGGATGCCGGACGCGCCTCCCCCGCCGTGCCCCCGCTGCTCGGCCCCGCACGTCGTCCGCAACGGCCCGTCTCGGTCGGGCGCACCGAGCGTTCGCGGCCGGGGGTGCGGCCGGCGGTTCGTGGCGGCCCCCCGCAAGGGGCCGG
>JAYVUZ010000227.1:0-20385 GCA_043787415.1 Fimbriiglobus sp.
CAGGGTAACGGCGATCTTGGTCGGCGGCGGCATGGCGACTCCTTGAGGGCTGGGGGAGTTGTAGCGGTGGCACAGACTAGCTGCAACAGAGTACTAGTCGTGATGCTGTTCCGCGATGGGCCGGGGAGTTGCTGGCCAGATAGCTACGGTCCGCCGTCGGTCCGCCGACGAATCGCGTCGGTGAGGACGGCTCGGGCCTGCACGTCCGGCTCGGTCGCTTCCGCCCCCCGGGGCAGCGGCACGAACGTCTCGGCGGATGTCGGCGTGGGTCGCCCGGTCACGGCGGGGTCGCTCCGCCGTCGGCGCGGGGTGAGCTAGTGCTGTCGGCCAATCAGGCTGGGCACGGGTCAGGCGCCAGCAGTTCTCAGTGGAGATGACGGCCAGCAGTTGAGCAATATTCGACCGGTCGGGGGCGGCCTGGTCAGCCAAAAACTGGCCGGGAACGGGAGAGCGAACAGCGTCGCCTCGTGCAGCGTGCCCTGGTGCCAGATGTTACCGAACAGCTTGAAAACGGCGCCTTCGCGTACCGTCGGCTCGGACGAACAGATCTCATGAAGTAACTGCGGCACGTCTCCGGTCGAGCCGTGGGCGTGTTGAAAAGTTGACCAGTCGATGCAGTCGAGGTTGGAGAGCCGGTCTTTCTGTCACCTTAACACCCATTGCTTGGCCGCCGCTCGTACTCGGCGATCTTTTCCAGCCGCCGCTCGTGCCGGCCGCCCTCGAATTTGGTGTCCAGCCAGGCCCTCACCATCCGTTCGGCCGCTTCCTCGCCGAGGTGGTCGGCCGACAGGCACATCACGTTGGCGTCGTTGTGCCGGCGGCTCATCTCGGCGTCCACCAGGTCGCGGCAGTTGGCCGCCCGCACCCCTCCCACCTTGTTGGCGGCGATGCACATGCCGTGGCCCGTGGCGCAGATCAGGACGCCTCGGTCGGCCGCCCCGGACGCCACCGCCTCGGCCACCGGCAGGGCGTAGTCTGGGTAGTCGACGCTGCCGCCGGCCTCCGCCCCGAGGTCGCGGACCTCGTGGCCGAGTGTTGTCAGCACGGCCGCCAGCCGCTGCTTCGCCCCCACCCCGCGGTGGTCGTTGCCGATGGCTATTCGCATCGCCCGTCCTTCACGCCGAGCCATTCCGTCAGCCGCCGGTCCAGGTGAGCCAGCAGCGTTCCCGCGCACGCCCGGTACACGCTCAGGTCGCCGCCGATGGGGTCGGGCAGGTCGTCGTCCGGCCCGCCGATCAGCCCCGGGTCCGGCCCCACCCCCGGGAACCGGGCCGCGACCGTGGCGGCATGGCCACGCGTCATGGCCACCACCTTCGTCGCCGCCGCCAGCAACTCGGGCGACACCGCCCGGCTGTGGTGGCCGGACAGGTCGGCCCCGTGTTCGGTCGCCACCAGCACGGCGGCGGGCGTCGCCGGGTCGCCCGGCCAGGCGGCCACGCCGGCACTGCCGACCGTCCAGCCGCGGCCTTCCAGTTCGCCCTCGGCACACCCGAGCCGGGCGGCCAGCAGGGTGCGGCACAGGGCGGCGGCCAGCGGGCTGCGGCAGGTGTTGCCGGTGCAGACGAACAGGACAAATTCCGGCACAACGGCGCTCCGGGGCCAAGACAGTGTAGGGACCGGCAGAATTTGGAACAAGCGGCGACGGATGCGACCCGCCGGCGGACAACAAGTGACGTGAGCCGAGGACGCCGATGCCGCCCGATTCCGTCCTGCGGGCGGCCGTCCTCGCCGGCGACACCCGGGCCTGGGCGGCCTGGCTGGACGCCGCCTACCCGCGGGTGGAACGGTACGTCCGCTGGCGGTGCGGCGGCCCCGGCGAGCTGGCCGACGAGGTGTTGCAAGACACCTGGCTGACGGCCGCCCGCACCGTCCGCCGGTTCGACCCGGGGCGGGCGGCGTTCGCCGGCTGGGTGTGCGGGGTGGCCGGCAACTTCCTCCGCAACACCCTCCGCGGCCGGCGGCGGCGAGCCAAGCGGGAGGGGCCGCTGGAGGTCGAGCCGGCCCGCCGGGCGACCGAGGCGGACGAAGGGGTGGCGGTCGCGCTGGCCGAGTCGCCGTCGCACTACGAGGTGGCGTTGCGGGCCAAATACCTGGACGGGGCGAGCACCGCCGAGATGGGCAAAGAACTCGGGCTGAGCGCGGCGGCGGCCGAGAGCCTGCTGGCCCGCGCCCGGCAGACGTTCAAGGCGGCGTACCAGAAGGCGGGGGGCGACCCATGACCGACGATGACCTCGACCGGCTACTCACGCCGCGTGGCGAATCGGACGCCCGGCTGAAGGCCGCCATCCTGGCCGAAACGTCGCGGCTGATCCGCCGCCGACGGTGGGCCGGGTCGGCCACGAAGGCGCTTCTCGGAGCAGGATTATTCCTGAGCGGGCTGGGGGTCGGCTGGTCCGCCAAGCCGTCCCCGTCCCCGGCCCCGCCGCCGGCCGTCGCCCCGCCGGAGGTGATCGCGGTGCCGGTGCTGGTGCTTCCGCCATCGCCCCCGCCGGCCGAGCCGTACCAGTCGGCCGACCGCATCGAGCTGATCGCCGAGCAGGCGGACGATCGGGCCGAGGCCGCCCGGCTGTACCGGCTGGCCGGCGACAAGTACCTGACCGACGCCGGCGAGCCGGGGCAAGCCGCCCGCTGCTACCGCCTGCACCTGCAACACGCCGGCCCGGCCGGCCTGGCCGTCGAGTCCGCGGACTCGTGGCTGTTAACGTCCCTAAAAACCCAACGACTTGCGGAGGTGCGTGATGCTGGCGTTTCTGGTTTGTAGCCTGCTGCCGGCGGCCGAGCCGCCGGCCGACCCGGCCCCGCCGGAGTTGCCCCCGCTGTACACCTTGTACCGCCGAGCTGTACTGCTCGCGTCCAACAAGCCGGACGACCTGCAAGCCGCTCTGGCCAACCACCCGGACGTGCAGATCGCCGAGGCCAAGCTGCGGATCGCCCAGGCCGAGCTGGCGAAGGTCAAGCTGACGGTGGCACAACAGGTGACGGCCGCAAAGGCGAGGGTGGAACAGGCCCGTGCGGTTCTGTCGTCGGCCGAGAAGGGTCAGCGGGGGGTGAGCCGGCCGGGCAGCAAGTCCTCGAACGCCGATATGGCGACCGCCGACCAGACGCTCGCCCAGGCGAAGGCGGCGTTGGCGTTTGTCGAGGCCGAACTGCTGTCAGTAACGGCCGCCCCGCCGGCCGACGGGCCGAAGCCGGTAACTCTCGACTTCGCCTCGCCTGTAGATGTTCTGCGAACCCCGTACCGCGTCCGCGAATTGGCCCCGCCCGCCCGCCCCGGCCAACAACAAACTGCGGGTGGCACTGGAATCCACCGTCAAGCTCGACCTGCCGGCGGAGGCCAAGTTGTCGGCCGTCTGCGACGCCCTGACGGCGGCCCTCGTTCCGCACGGACTAACCCTCCGCGCGCCCGTCGTCGGCCCGGCCGACGAGGTGATGACCGGCGGGCCGTTCCAGGGCGAACGGCCGCTCGGCCAGTGGTTGCAGGTGGTGGCCGACACGTTCAACGGAAGGTCGGTGCCGGTTACCACCGAGCAGGGTGGCGGCCGGGGCCAAACGACTCGAACCTACTTCAGCAGCGGCACGCGGGAGTTCTTCGTCCGCGATTACGGGCTGTTATTCGCCATCGTAGGGAGTAGCCCGCCCGGTGCCGAGGCGGTGACGGCGTTTGCCGCCCGCACGGCCAAGCCGGCAGTCGATCCACACGGGCTGTCCCCAGACGTGCGACAGAAGGTGCGGGCGCTGCTGGCCAAGACGGTCAAGCTGGAGGCCGGCCAGGCCACCGCCCAGGCTCGGCTCGACGCCCTGGCGGCTGGCTCTGGGCTGACCATCCAGTTCCCGATGGCCCAGCGGGACGACGCCCTGCAGAACATACCGGGCGGGGAGAAGACGGTCGCCGCCTGGCTCGACCAGCTCAGCGACAGTTGGGCCAGAGGCCTCCGCTACCCCGGCACGTTCCAGTTCTACGTCCGCGAATGCGGGCTGATCCTGTGCCTGGCGAAAGACGCCCCGCCCGGGGCGGTGCCGCTGACCAAATTGAAGTGACGGGCAGTGCTGAGGCGAGCGGCCGGCGTGAGCCGGTCCGGCCCGGGGCGATCGGTGGCGAAGTCGGAAAACCACAAACTGATTGGGTTCCCGTATTCGTCATCGACCGCCCCGGGCCGGACCGGCTCACGCCGGCCGCTCGCCTCAGCACTGCCGACCGCTCGCCTCAGTACTGCCGGCGGTCACACCTCCAGCCGCTCCCGCTTGTCCAGGAACCGCTCGGCGGTGGCGATGTCGCTGATGTCCTTGAGCGTCTGGTACTGGGCGAAGGTGGCGAACGCCCACCACAGGAAGTAGCCGTTGGTCATCATGAGCAGGGCGATGGCGAACCCCGGCTGCTGCAACGCCTCGCCGCCGAAGAGGACGGCGAACGCATAGGCACACACTTTCAGCAGCACGGCCACCAGCACCAGCCCGAAGATGCGGTACACGAACCGCATGGCGTCGTGGGCCAGCTTGGCGTCCTTGCCCTCGGTGGCGAAGCGGTTGGCCAGCACCCCGAGCAGCGACAGCTTGCCGAACTCCAGGCACCCGCCGACGAGCGGCAGCACCAGCAGGATCGGCTTGTCCGGGATGCCGGTGAGCAGGTACACCGGCAGGTCGCACACCACGCTCAGGTTGCTGAAGGCGTTCGACAGCAGCAGGCTCTCGCTCAGAAACTGCCGCAGCTCGTTCGAGCGGTACGTCACCCCGGCGATGCTCACCTGGCTGAGCAGGATGACCGCCGCCCCGATGGTCAGGGCGACGTGCAGGGCCGTCACCACGAACCCGGTGACGGCCGGCCCGACGGTCGGACGCGGGCCGGCCGCGCACGCCCCGTAGCCGCCGACGGTGAGCAGGGCGTGCAGCACCAGGAAGAAGCCGCCGATGCCGGCCACCCACGGCAGCGGCGTGCTGGTCAGCGTGCTGATAACGAACAGGCAGTAGCTGACCGCCGACGCCGTGCCGGCCAGCGACCCGAAGGCCAGCAGTTGCAGCCCCACCCGAGCGTACCCGCACCGGCCGACCAGTTCCTCATACTGCTCTTGCCGCCGACGCTCCCTGGCGTCGATCTCGTCGAGCTGGCCCTGCACCTCCCGCCGGCGGGCGGCCGCGACCTCCGACTCGTCCCGCGGCGTCGCGGGAGCATAGGGGTTGTCGGCCGGGCCGTCGTCCACCAGTTTGGCCCGCACCGGGGCGACGGCCGGCAGGGCCGGTCTGGGCGCCGCCGTCGTCGTCGCCCTGGCCACTTGCGGCCGGCCGAACGGCAGCGGGATGGCCGGCTTCGGCGGCTCCGGGGCCGGCGGGTCGTCGGCGTCCAGTTCCAGCACCGACTGGCAGCCGGGGCATTGGATGGTGTGTGCCCCCGGCGGCAGGCGGAGCAGTGCCCCGCAACTCGGGCACGGCAGCGGCTCGTCGGTCATCGGTCGCCCTCGTCACGTCCGGCGATTGTACCACCACTCAGGGCGGGTGCAGAGTTCCGCCCCGCCCTGAGTAGTGGCACGCGGGTTAACACCGAAAACCCGACGACGCCGGAGGCTCCGACACAACGTCTGAGCCGCCGGCTCAAAAGGTAGGCCCGGCAGAACCCCCACGTTTCCCGCCCAACTCGACCCGGAAAACCGCTCCCACCGGCCGTCTTCGCCCAGCCGTCACTCTAGGGTCTGGCATCGGCCGGCGACTCCCCGGCCGCACTCATACCCGGTCAGCGTGATGGATCAGCTCTCTCCGCAGCTCATGCACAAGCTAGTGTTCACCGTCCTCATGCACGGGCTGAACGAGAACCAGACGCCGGTCGCCCACAAGGTGCTGGTCGAGGCCCTCAACCACCCGAACCCGCAGGTGCGGGAGCTGTCGGTGGTGGCCCTGGCCGACCTGCCCATTGGCAGCGTCAAGCGGGTGGCCGGGCTGGCGGCGGCCCTCGGCGACTCGGTCGGCCGGGTGCGGCGGCGGGCCGCCCGGGCCATCGGCGACCAGGGGTCGGCGGCGGTGGACGCCCTGCCGCAGCTCATCCAAGGGCTGCGGGACGTGGACCCGAGCGTCCGCCGGGACTGTGCCGGGGCGTGCGGCCGGCTCGGACCGGCGGCGGCGGCGGCGGCCCCCCGGCTGGTCGGCCTGCTGGCCGAGCCGGAGGCCCGCACCCGGGCGGTAATGGCCGTCGCCCTCAAGCGGCTCGGGGTGGTGACGGTGCCGGCCCTGCTGGGCGGGGTGCGGAGCGGCGATCCGGAGTTCCGCGGCCGGTGTGCCACCCTGCTGGCGGCCATCGCCCCGAACGACCCGCACGTGGCCGAGGTGCTGGCCGGCGTGAGTACCGACGACACGGTGGAAGTGCGGGGCCGGTCCGACGCCGCCCTGCGGCACGTCCAGACGCCGCCGCCGGTGGCCATGCCGCGGTCGCGGATGGGCATGAACCTGGAAGCGGCCGACGCCCTCGCCGACGCCCTCGCCGACGCCCTGCTGACCGACTGACCCGCTCACGGGACTGCCCGACCCGGCGCGGCCGGTCCGCCAAGCTCAGGCGGACCGGCCGTCGTTCGCGCGCCGGAGTGTTCGTCCGCCGAGAGCCGCGACCGCACGGGAGCGTCTAGCTGGGGCGCCCGAACGCGACCGCGACCCACAACTAGACGCTCCCGTGCGGACGCAGCTCTCCCTGCGGACCCACTTCAGCCCACCGCTCCCGCACCTGCTGCGGCGTCGCCGTACCCGTCGTCCCGATCTGCTGCACCGTGACCGACGCCACCAGGTTGCCGAAGGCCGCCGCCTCCGGGAACGTCGCCCCGGCCATGACGGCCGCCGCGATGCCGGCCGAGCAACTGTCGCCGGCCCCGCACACGTCCACTTGACCGCTCACCGGGTAGGCGGGGACGTGGCCGAGCCGGCCGGTCGAGGTGGTGCCGGCGAGCGGTGGTGAGCCGATCACGCAGCCCGACTCGCCGGCGGTGGCGAACACCCCGCCGCCCGTGAGTCCGGCCAAGCCGTACACCTGCCACATCACCTCGGCCACCCCTGCCGACCAGCCGGAGGGCGTGCCTGCCATCGGCGGCCGGGCGAAGCCGCCGACCGCCCGGCGGATTTCGTCCCGGTTCG
This sequence comes from Fimbriiglobus sp., assembly GCA_043787415.1. Lineage (GTDB taxonomy): Bacteria > Planctomycetota > Planctomycetia > Gemmatales > Gemmataceae > JAXMAZ01. Next base: position 7,105 of record JAYVUZ010000227.1, read on the forward strand.
GCTTGACGCACACCCGGCGGAACAGTCCGACACGCTCCCGGCTGTCGGCCAGCACGAACTTAGCCGGGTCGCTCGCCGCCAGGGTCGCCACCTCGTCCCGCACCCGGGTCGTCACCACGCCGCAGTCGTCTTCACTCACCTGGTCCAGCACCAGCAGCGCGTCGCACTCCCGCCAGACGGCGTGCAGGTGGACCAGCACCGCGTCTTCCAGCGCCCCCGGCGTCGGTGTGCGGTTCTTGATGTCCAGCCGGTTCAGCTCCTCGGCCCCGTACATCGGCTTGCAGTACGTCGGCGTGCGGCGGTCCGCCGTCACCACCAGCCGGCTCGCGTCCACGGCCGGCAGCTTCGCTAGCGCCTGCCGGAGTTCGTAGCCCTCGCCGTCGTCGCCGATAACGCTCACCGGCACGATGCGGCCGACGCCCAGGGCGTGTAGGTTGTTCAGCACCGTGCCCAGCGCCCCCGGGTAGCTCCGCACGCCGACCACCTGGTAAGCGGTCTTGCCAGTCTCGACGCTCGGCTCGTCGCGGGCCGGGTCGATGTCCAGCTAGCGGTCGAGGAACAGGTCGCCGAGCAGGGCCACCGTCTTGCCCGGCAGCGTGGCGAGGATGTGTTCGACTAGTTCGGTGGTCAGCATCGGGCACCCGGGAACGGGCCAAAGCCCGCGGACGATCGTCCGCGGGCTTTCCGTGTTTTACGCCGCCGCTCAGTACCCGAACGTCAGCCCGAAGTTCAGCCCCTGCGCCCAGTAGTCGGACGCCGACCGGCCCCAGTCGAACGTCGGCCGGGCGGCCGTCGAGGCGGTGCGGTCGTTCGGGGCCACGAACCGGATGGCCGAGTCGTTCACCGTCCGGTCGATCGCCCCGCCCGGCCGCACGACGCTGGACAGGTAGAAGATGCTGTACCCGAAGGTGGTCCGCACCCGCGGCGTCACCTGGTAGCCGACGGTCAGGGTCAGGTCCAGGGTGACGGCCCCCTTGTCCCGCTCGAACATGCCGCTATTGCTCGGCCGGGCCAGCAGGCCGCCGGCCTCCCGGTCCACCACCCCCGCCGGGTCGATGTTGGCGTTGGCCCCGAAAATCTCGACGTGCTGCCGCACCCCGCCGAAGCCGAACTTGCCGATCGTCTCGAAGCTCCACGACTGCCCGCCGAAGAACGTCGAGTGCAGCCCCACCTGACCGCCATAGAACTGGTTGCGGGTGGCGAACACGTCCTGCACCGTGTTCACCCGGCCGTCGGGGAAGGTGCTGGCGTCGGTGACGGTGAGCCGCTCGGCCAGGTCCACGAACCGGAACCCGTACAGGGCGCGGTTGTGGTCGCTGAACAGGTGGAAGGTGTCCACCCCAAGGTTGAGGTCCAGGCCGTACAGCCGGGTGCTCGGCTGCACGTCCACCACCCCGCGGTACCGGCCGGGGGTGGCCGACAGCAGCACGGCCGCGGTGCCCCGGTCGGCCGGCACGTACGGCCGGGCCAGCCCGGCCGACCCCGGCAGCCCGCTGCCGAAGAAGGTGTTCCCCTCGACCTTGGTTTCCAACTGGAAGAACGACCCTTCCAGGCTGTAGCAGTCGGTCAGGAGTACGCCGCCGGACACCCGCACCCCGTTCTGCGGGCCGAACTGGATTTTGCGGGTGACCGGGAACAGCTTGTCGCCAACCACCCCGGCCTGGCCGACTTGGGCGTTCGGCACGCTGGTGACTAGCGCCGGGGTGCCCATGCTGCGGCTCCACCACAGCAGGTACTCGCCGTTCACCCAGAAGGTGTGCGGCCGCCGCGTCTCGGCGGTGCCGGCGAAGTCGGGCAGCGCGGCCCCGCCGGCGGCCGGGCCGTCCAGGTAGCTGTGCGGGGCGCACACCTCACCCGGCAGGCAGAATCCCGGCTTGGTCGGCGGCGTCAGGGCGGGCAGCCCCGGTGCCGTCGCCCCGGCGGGGGCGACGTCGAAATTGGTCGGGTAGGCAGCCGGTGTCTGGGCCACGCCGGGGACGGCACCGACCAGCCCGGCGGTCGCCGCAAGCCATGACTTCAATCGCATCGCAGCGCTCTCCCGGGCGGCCGGCGGACGGGTTGATCCGGTGACACGGACTGTATCGGGCGACGGGGGACGGGGGGTTGAGCGGAAGCTAGCGGCGACGCGGCGACTCGGGATTCGCCACACGCGGCGGCGTCCACCCCCAAGTCTCCTTGCCGCCGCGGCCGTGGGGCTGTAATTTGCAGGTTCGTACACACCCGAGCGGGCAGGGACATGGCACATAAAAAGGGTCAGGGGTCGGTCAAGAACGGGCGGGACTCGAACGCCCAGCGCCGCGGCATCAAGAAGTACGCCGGCGAGGTGGTCGGGGTGGGGAGCATTCTGGTCCGCCAGTGCGGCACCAAATGGCACCCCGGCCGGAACGTCAAGCGGGCCAGCGACGACACGCTGTTCGCCCTGGTGCCGGGCACCGTGTACTTCGACTCACAGGGCCGGCGGATGAACGTCAAGCCGCTCGAAGGCGTCGGCGCCGGCCGGCCGGTCGGCTAAAAGTACCATTCGTAGCGGTTCCGGTCCAAGCGGCCGGCGGTCAAGTCGGCCGCCGTCACCGTCCAAAACGGGCATTCGAACTCGGCTCCGTCCCATCCTGCGGCCGTGTCGGGATCGAAGTCGATCAGGTGCCGCCGGGTCTTCCAGCCTGTTCGGTTGCTTCCTGTGTCTGTGTGCCCGAGCAGGTAGTGTCCGGCATCCTCGGTCGTCCTGTAATAGCCTGACTCACGGTCGCCCACCGCCCGCCGGTCGGCCGGCCTCAACGCCGGCAAACAGGGTACGGACAGACGCTCGCGGAACTCCAGCCGGGCGGCAGAGTAGCGAAACTCGGCGGCGTGCCGTGTCGAAAATGGTCGCCGCACCAGCGGCCGGTCGGGCGGTGTGAACAACAATCGATTTCTCTTGCTTCCGGCGGCACCCGGGGCACACCCGTCGATTGATGTGAACGCGCTGAGCAACCCGGCCGCTGGCAGCTCCTGTGCAGCTTGGCTACAGACCAAATCCGACAGGTCGATCTGGACGTGGAAAATCATGGGCAACCGCGCCCCGACCGGCCAACCGACATCCGGCGGCAGATCCGGCTCGCCGCAGAACTTGCTGGCCCCGACCGGAATCCGACCGTCGGAAGACCGCTTTCCGTGGAAGCCGACGGCCGGCCGGGCCAGTGGCAATAGCCGGGGGTAGAGGTCGGCCAGCCCATGCCGGTAGCAGTCGGCGGCGAGAGCCAGCCCGGTCAGGTGTTCCCAGCCCGCTGGCGTGCGGCTGATCTTCGGCGGCTTGCCGGTCCGGACCGCCGCCACCCCGGCCCGCAGCTTCGCCCCGCGGGCATCACCGTGGTCATCCAGCCAGTCGGCGTAGACCAGTTTCGGCAGGTCGTTCGGCAGATCGGCCAGCACGCCCGCCAGCATGGCCGCTTCCTCCGGCGACCGGGCGGCCGGGTCGGGGAAGGTGGTCATCGGGCGGCCTCGGGCGGCCTCGGGTGGCAGAAAGGTGGCTGCCCAGGCAGCCTGCTCAGGGGTGAGCGGCGGCTCGGGGGTCTCGGTGTACAGGTGGTCGGCGTAGTGCCCCTCGTCGTGGACCCGGTCGATGACCGGCTTGAGGGGGATGGCCGGCTCCGGGTCGCCGGGCAGCAGCGGCAGCGGCAGCACCGGCAGCGGCTGGGCCAGATCGAACGGGTAGAACACGGCCCGCGGACGGCCCGGGTGGCGGCTGACGGCACAGAAGTAGTCGCACGCCGGCAGCCCGCGGGTGGGCACCCGCAGCCCGCCGCGGAGCAGGTCGATCTCGACCAGGTGGGTGTCGGTGCGGAACAGCCGGTCCCGCTTGTCCAGGTACTTGTCCCGGTCCTTGCCCGGCCGCTTGTCGCTCGGGCTGAGCACCTCGATGACCGTCACCACCTTGCGGGATCGGGTGTCGTACACCTCCAGCCAGCGGCGGGACCGGCGGACCGGGCGGGACCGCGGCAGCGTGCCGGCGACCGCGTCCGAGGCCACCAACACCCCGCCGCCGACCAGACCGGCGGGCGGCCGCGGGGGGCGGGCGACGGACAGGTTGGCGACGGCGAACAGCGGCCCCCGCTCGCCGTCCCGTTCCAGGAACAGCGACTCCTCGATGTCCACGAAGTACCGCGGGGCCACCGCGTCGGCGATGGCCGCCCGCAGGCAATACAGGAAGCTGTTGTGGAACCCCCGCCAGCGACCGCGGGTCTCGAAGTACGGGTTCATCCCGGGGAACGGACTCGGCATGTCGGCGGCCCTCAGCATTGGCCCGATTCTACCACCGCCACATTCCGCCGCCACCTCGGGTAAAATCGCCGACTGTCGGCCGCCCGACCGGGCACTCCTGCCACGAGGGGACCACATGAGCCGCCCGCCGGCCGGACTGAGCCGGGCCGTCCAGACCATCGCCGCCGCACTCGCCCCGGCCGACCGGCCGGACGGCGAACTGTGCGCCGCCTGGCACGCCCGCCGGGACGAAGCGGCGTTCGCCGAGCTGGTGCGGCGCTACGGCCGGCTGGTGTGGGGCGTCTGCCGGCGGGCCGGTCCCGACCCGGACGACAGCTACCAGGCGGTGTTTCTGCTGCTGGCCCGGCGGGCGGGCCGACTGACCGGCCGGACCAGCGTCGCCCCGTGGCTGTACCTGACGGCGGTGCGGGTGGCCCGGCGGGCGGCTCGCACCGCGACCCGGCGACGGGCGAAGGAACAGCAGGCGGCGAAACCCGAAGCCGTGTTCGCCGCCGACGCGGCCGACTGGCGGCCGGCCTGCGACACCGCACTGGCCGGGTTGCCGGCCAAGTACCGGGACGCGGTGGTGCTGTGTGAACTCGGCGGGCTGTCGCGGGCCGAGGCGGCCGCCCGGCTGGCGGTGGCGGACGGCACCCTGGCCAGCCGGCTGGCCGCCGCCCGGGTGCTGTTGCGTAACCGGCTCGTCCGCCGCGGCGTGACGGCCGGGGTGCTGACCGTCACCGGGGTGCCGCCGGCGGTGACGGCCGGGGTGGCGGCGGCGGCGGCTCAACAACTCGCACGAGGGGTCACGACGATGTTGGTACTCAAGAAACTGACGGCCGGGCTGGCGGTCGCCGGTCTGCTGGCCGGGGCGGGGGTCGGGCTGGCGGTCCGGCCGGACCCCGCCCCGGCCGCCGCCCCCCCGCCCGGCGAGCCGGACTGGAAGGCCGAGTTCCGCAAGGCCTACGGGCTGGCCGACGGGCAGGTGGTCCGCCGGGTGCCGCCACCGTACCCGGCCGGCCGCACCCGCTTCCTGACCGACAGGTACGGGCCGAAGGGCACCAGCAACGGCTCGATCCCGCTCGACCGGCACCACCTCAGCCTCCGCTGGCGGGGCGACTGGCCGACCGACGCCGGGTCGATCCGGCTACCGGTCGATCCCGCCGTCGGGCTGCCGCTGGGCACCTTCTTGGAACTGACCGCCGGTGTGCCGGCATTCGAGCAGCGGGTCGCCCCGGCCCTGCGGGACCGGCACGTGACCGGCGAGTTCGTAGTGCGGGGCGGGGCCGGCCTGGCGGAGGTGGTTGCTGCCCTCGGGCCTATCCTGCGGGACGAGTGCGGATTAGCCGTGGTTCTGAGCGTCGAGCCAGTCGAGCAAGAGGTGTACGTGGTTGCCGGCAAATATGACCCCCGGCCGCTGGGTGGCCGCAAGCCCGGCCAGATCGACGTGTTCGACGACTACCGCCCGGCCCGAGGCGTCGCGGACGGGGCAGGCGGAGGCAGCGGGACACTCGCTGAGTTCGTTGCGCACTTGGGCGGGCACATCGACCGCAGCTTGCGGTACGAGGTGACGGGGCCGGTGCCGAAGACGGTCGAATGGCGGTATCAGGCCCGGTCGTTGACTCGGTTCGACCCGGCCAACGGCGTCGACAACCGGGCCGACGACCGCGACCCGGACGTAGTCCTACCGAACGTCGGCGTACAGACCGGACTGACATTCACCAAGCAGAAGCGGGTGGTGCCGGTGCTGGTGGCGAAGCCGGCCGGCTGACCTCACGCCTCCTCGGCCGCGTCGTCCGCATGTGGCGGCTTCTTGCCCGGCTGCGGCGGGTGCTTCTCGTGCTTGGCCGTAGTGTAGTGGCCGTCCCCGTCCACGTTCGCCGCCGCGTCCTTGCCCGGCCCGGTACCGGCCGCCTTCGCCTTGTCGGCCGCCACCTTCTTATCGTGAGCCACGTTCCGCTCATCTGCCATGTCAGCCCCTTAAGTGTTGTCGCCGCCCCGTAGAGTCAGCACTTCCGGTGCCGCCCGCTCACGCCCCGTACTTGCCCAGCCGGCCGGCGTGGGCCATCGCCAGCAGCATCAGGTGCTTGGCCTCGAACTGACCCAGCCCGCCCCGCAAACAGTTTCGTTCGCCGAACTCGGTCACGTCGTCCGGCCGGCACGTCGCGGCGTGCAGCAGCGTCGGCACCGGGTGGAAACTGTGCGACTTCATCAGGCTCGGCGTGCTGTGGTCGCCGGTCACGATCAGCACGTCCGGCTTCAGCGCCCGCACCCGTGGGATGGCGGCGTCGAGCTGTTCGGTCACCTGCACCTTGGCGGGGAAGTTGCCGTCCTCGCCGGTACTGTCAGTGTATTTGTAGTGCAGGAAGAAGAAGTCGTAGTCGCCCCACACCCGCTCCAGCGCCGTCATCTGGTCGCCGAGCGTCTGGCCGGCGTCCAGCACGTCCATGCCCACCAGCCGGGCCAGCCCCTTGTACATCGGGTACACGGCGAGGGCGGCCGACTTCAGCCCGTACAGGCTCGGGAAGGTCTCGATGCTCGGGTAGGTAGCGAACCCCCGGAGGGTGACGCCGTTGGTCGGGGCGCTGCCGGCCAGCACCCGCTTCGCTCCCGCCACGAAGGCGTTGGCGGCGGCGGCGGTGCGGTCGCTGGCCGGGTCGTCCCCCGCGGCCGGGCGGGTCCGCTTGGCCACCAGCGGCTCCAGCCCGATCTGCTGCGGGTCGGTGTCGGACACGTTGCCGCCGAGGCCGTCGCCCCGCAGCACCAGCACGAAGCGGTGCTCCTTCACCGGCTCGACGAACACCTCGACGCCCGGCACCGTCACCGTGCGGAGCTTCTCGACCATGGCTTTGCAAACCTCTGTCGTCGGCCGGCCGGCCCGGCGGTCGGCGATATGGCCGTTGGCCCCGAGGGTGACGAAGTTGCCCCGCACCGCCACGTCCCGGGCCGTCACCGGGAAGTGGATGCCCAGGGCTTCGAGGATGCCCCGGCCGATGCGGTATTCGAGCGGGTCGTAGCCGAACAGCCCGAGGTGGCCGGGGCCGCTGCCGGGGGTGATGCCCGGCAGCACCGGCAGGCTCAGGCCGCACACGCCTTCCCGCACCAGGGCGTCCAGGTTGGGGGTTTGGGCGGTTTCCAACTCGGTCCGCCCACCGGGGGTTATCGGCAACCCGCCGAGGCCGTCGGCGACGAGCAGGACGATCTTGGTGGCCGCCGGTTCCCGCAGTTCGCGGATCAAATCGTGCTGGTTCATGGTCCGGCAAGTTTACGCCCGGCCGGAAGTGACGTACAGTATGCGAAATCCGAACCGCCGCTCCCGGCTGGGGTTGAGCCGATGCAACTGCCCGACGAAAACATCGAGTACGACTACAAGCGGCTGCTGGCCTCGCCGGCCGAAGCTTGGACGCCCCTGGCCGAGTTGCAGAGTCAGCACTTCCTGGCGGCCGAGCGGCTGGAGCCGATGAAGACCCTGCTCGGGGCCATCCGCGGCAAGGTGGCCGCCGAGCGGGAGTTGGTCAACCCGCAGGCGAAGGACTTGCCGCTCCAGCCGGGGTTCATCGACCTGCCGACGAAACTGCTGGACGGCTACCGCCGCAAGGGGGACGCCAGCGACCTGGGCAAGACGCTCCGGCTGGCCAACCGGCTGAAGGAGAACTGCGACCGGGTGGTGGTACTCGGCATCGGCGGCAGCTACCTCGGGGCCAAGGCGCTGTTCGACGCCCTGTGCCACGGCTACCACAACGAGCTGCCGGCCAAGCTGCGGATGGGCAAGCCGCGGATGTACTTCGAGGGCAACAACCTCGACAACGACGCCCTACAGGAGCTGCTGGGACTACTTGAGGAAACGTGCGTCGAGCCGGACGTGCTGGCCGAGCGGTGGGGGCTGGCGGTCATCAGCAAGAGCGGCGGCACACTGGAAACGGCCGCGGCGTATCGCGCCGTGCGGGCCGAGCAGACCAAGTACTACGGCCTCAAGTCGCCGTTCCTGAAGTCGCTGTGTGTCCCCGTCACCGGGCCGAAGGGCAAGCTCCGCGACCTGGCCCGGGCCGAGGGGTTCGCCGACGACGACATCCTGACCATCCCCGACGACGTGGGCGGCCGGTTCAGCGTGTTCACCCCGGTCGGTCTGCTGCCGGCGGCCGTCATGGGGCTGGACGTGCGGGCGCTGCTGCTCGGGGCGGCGGCCATGACCAAGCGGTTCCTGGAGGAGCCGTTCGAGCGGAACCCGGTCCTCCAGTTTGCCGCCGTCAACCACCTGATGAACGTCGAGGCCCACAAGCCGACCCGCGTCCTGGCGGTGTGGGGCAAAAAGCTGGAGAGCGTCGGCTTCTGGTACGACCAGCTCCTGAGCGAGAGCCTGGGCAAGTACGGCAAGGGGGCCACCCCCGTCACCAGCGTGTACACCCGCGACCTGCACAGCCGCGGCCAGCAGCACCAGGACGGCACCCGGGACAAGGTGATCAACAACCTGCTGGTGCGGACGACCAAGCACCCGGCTGTGTTGGTCGGTATGAACGACCGGAACGAGGACGATCTGAACAGCATTAGCCGGAAGGGCTACCCGGACCTGCTGGAGGCGGCGTTCGTCGGCACCAACCAGGCGTACCTCGAAGCCGCCCGGCCGACGGCCGACATCCTGCTGCCGACGCTCAGCGAACACACCATCGGCCAGTTGCTCCAGATGTTCATGCTGGCCACGGTGGTGGAGGGCCGGCTGGCCGGCACCAACCCGTACGGCCAGCCGGGCGTCGAGGCGTACAAGAAGAACATGATGGCGGTGCTGAAGGCCACGCCCAACCTGCCCAAGGGCGAGGTGCGGGACCAGGCCAACCCGCAGGCGAGCGGCCCCGGCACCACCCGCATTCCGAGCGGCAGCACCGGCATCCACCCGCCGGTCGGCGGCGGCTGACGGCGGCCGGCGGGATTGTGGTGTCCGGTTCCCGCCGCCGCGCACGCTCTCCAGGTAGGGAAACTTCCTGACCCGCGAGTGACCCCATGCCCACCGCCCAGGAATTGCTGGCCAACGCCATCCGCCCGGCCCTCAACCACATCGGCAAGTATTCTCAGGCGGCCGAAGAGCTGCTCGTCGGCACGGCCGCCCAGGAGAGCAACCTGACCCACCGCCGGCAGCTCGGCGGCGGCCCGGCCCGCGGCCTGTTCCAGATGGAGCCGGCCACACACAACGACATCTGGACCAACTACCTCCGTTACCACGCGGACCTGTCGGCCAAGGTGACCAGCCTGCTGTCGTCCCCGACGGCCAACAAGGTGGCCGACTTGGAGAACAACGACAAGTACGCCGCCGCCATGTGCCGGGTGCATTACCTCCGCGCCCAGACGGCCCTGCCGGCTGCCGGGGACGTTCAGGCGATGGCCCGGTACTGGAAGCAGCACTACAACACATACTCGGGCGCGGGCACGACGGAGGAGTTCGTCGGCAACTGGAACCGTTACGTCCGGGGCAACCTGGGCGGCGGGGTGGCTCCCGGCGGGACGACGCCGGCGGCCGGCGGGGCGGCGGCCGGCATCAGCGGGTCGGTCGGCAAGGGCGGGCAGAACAGCCCGGACGACGTGGGCACGGTCCAGCGGCTGCTCAAGGCGGCCGGGTTCGACCCCGGGCCGATCGACAAGAAGTTCGGCAGCCTGACCCTCGCGGCCATCACCGCCTACCAGAGCACATTCCTCCGCACTCCGGACGGGCTGGTGGAGGCCGGCGGGCGGACCATCAGCCGGCTGCAGGCCGGCACGCCGGCCGTGCCACCGACTGTTCAGCCCATCGCCCGCGACCCCGGGGCCGGGCCGGGCGACCTGGCGGCCGGCACCCTCACCTGGCCGCTGGCCCGGAACGTCATCCGCCGCAACTCCGAGAGCAACACGTTCGGCCCGGTCCGGCGGAACGCCGACGGGTCGGTGCGGAACCACCAGGGGTGGGACTTCTTCGCCTCCCCCGGCACCAAGCTGTACGCCATCGGGGCCGGCACGGTCGTGTTCAAGACCGGGGACGAGGGCGACTACGGGGTGCAGGTGTGCTGCTCGTTCCAGTTCGGCGGCCGCACCCTGTACACCTTCTACGCCCACCTGACGACGGTGCTGGTGCGGAAGGACCAGCCGGTGGGGCTGAACACGGTGGTCGGCACGGCCGGGCGGACCGGCAACGCGGCCGGGCTGCCCCACGGGCCGGACGACCACCTGCACTTCGAGATCCGCGAGCAGCCGATGTTGGGCCGCGGGCTGGCCGGGCGGTTGACGCCGAAGGCGGCCCTCGGCACTTGCCCGCTGAACGTGCCGGTGGCCAGCGCCAAACCGAGCTAGCCGCCACTCACCAGCGTTCTGGCACAGGCCGCCGCCCCGATGAACCCGGCGTCGGCCCCGAGCTGGGCGTACCGCACCTGCACCGTCTTGGCCGGGTAGGTCAGCCCGAACCGGCCGACGTACTCCCGAATCTTGGCGATGAACCCGTCGCCGGCCGCCACCATGCCGCCGCCGAAGGCGATCATCTGCGGGTCCACCGTGGCCATCAGGTTGCACGCCCCCAGCGCACAGTAGTAAGCGGTGTCGTCCACCACCTGCCGGGCCAGCCGGTCGCCGGACTCGGCCACCTCGAACACTTCCTTGGACGTGAACTCGGCCCCGTCGTCGTCGCGGAGCAGTTCCCGCAGCCGGGTCGGCTCGCGGTACGCGGCCATCAGCTCGCGGGCGCGGGCCACCACGTTCGTGGCACTGGCGTAGGCTTCCAGACACCCCCGTCGGCCGCACCCGCACAACCGGCCCGTCTCCGGCAGTTCGACCCGCATGTGGCCGACCTCGCCGCCGTGGCTGTGGGCGCCCTCCAGCACCCTGCCGCCCACCACGATGCCGCCGCCGACGCCGGTGCCGAGGGTGAACAGCACGAAGCTGTCCACCTCCCGCCCGGCCCCGACCCAGAACTCGCCCAGCGCCGCCGCGTTGGCGTCGTTCTGGAAGGCCACCGGCTTGTCGAACGCCTTGCGGACGTGGGCCGGCACCGGCACGTTCCGCCACGGCTTGAGGTTCGGCGGGTCGAGGATCAGCCCCTTCTTGATGTCCATGAGTCCCGGCGTGGCTACCCCGATGGCGGCGATGTCACTCAGGGATTTGCCGGCCGCTTTGACCGCCCGGCGGATGGCCTCGCACATCGTCTCCAGGCCGGCCTCCTGGCCCCGCTCCGGCTCGGTCGGCAGGCTGATGTCCGTGCACGGGGTGCCGGCGTCGTCCACCACGGCCGCCTTCATGGTCGTGCCGCCGACATCCAGCCCGACGTAGTACTTCGACTCGGCCATTGCTCGGGTTCCCGCGGAGAGTGCCGAATGTTGTATGGGCACGGGGCCGGTTTCGGCCTATCATCCGCACCCTCATGGCCCACTCGCGCCCGCTCCACTGGCTCGCCCTGCTCGCCGTCGGCGGCCTGCTGACGTTCCCCCAACTGGGGGCGACGGCCCTGTGGGACATGGACGAGGGGGTGAACGCCGAGTGCGGCCGGGAGATGATGGAGGCGGGCACCTGGATCGTGCCCACCTTCAACTGGGAACTTCGCACTGCCAAGCCGGTGCTGACGTACTGGCTCCAGCGGCCGGCGTACGTCTGGTTCGGGGTGAGCGAGTGGTCGGCCCGGCTGCCGTCGGCCCTGTGCGGGCTGGGCACGGTCCTCGTCACCTACGAGCTGGGCCGGCGGATGTTCGGGGCCGTGACGGGGTTACTGGCCGGGCTGGCACTGGCGTCGTGCGTCCAGCACGTCCTCCTGGCCCACGCGGCCACGCCGGACGCTCCGCTGGTGTTCGCCCTGACGGCGGCCTTCGCCCTGGTGTGGGTCGGGCAGGAGGACGGCGGCCGGGGCTTCCTGGTGTGGCCGGGGCTGGCCGTCGGCGTCACGCTGCTGGCGAAGGGGCCGGTCGGGCTGGTGCTGCCGGGGTTCGCCACCGTGCTGTACCTCGGCTGGAACCGCGAGTTGGGGCGGCTGCTTGACCGCCGGCTGGTGTGGGGGCTGCTACTCGTATTGGCGGTGGCGGCGCCGTGGTACGCACTGGTGGCCACGGAGACCCGGGGCGAGTGGCCGAAGGCGTTCTTCCTGAACGAGAACTTGAACCGGGCGACGGTCGCCCAGGAGAACCACTCCGGGCCGTTCTACTACTACCTCGGGTGCGTGCTGGCGCTGTTCGCCCCGTGGACCGCGGTCATCGGGCCGACCCTTTGGGACGCCGGGCGGGCGACTTGGCGCGGCGACCGTGGCACTTTATTCCTGCTGTGCTGGACGGTGGCTGTGCTGCTGCCGTTCTCGCTGGCCCGCACCAAGCTGCCGAACTACGTCGCCCCGGTGTACCCGGCCCTGGCACTCCTGACCGCCCGGTTCCTGATGCGGTGGGCACGCGAGGACGTGCTGATGCCGCGGTGGGTGTGGTGGGTGGTGGTCTGGAGCGTTATGCTGACCGGCGTCGGTTACAGCGTCGGGCTGATGCTGGCGAACGGCGCCGGGGCGCACCCGAGTCACGGCACCCGAGGGTTCCCGGGCTTGCAGAACTGGGCCTGGGTCGGGCTGTTGCCGATGGCCGCTGCCGTCGTCATGCACCTGGCCGGCAAACCAGCTGGAGTCGTCACCCTCACACTATCTGCCGTGGGGCTAGTCGGTCTCGTCGCCGCCGGGCCGCCACTGGTCATCGACCGCTACAAGGCGGCGAAAACGCTGGTGCTGGAAAGCGGCGCCCGCGACCCGGAGCGGGACATCCGGCTGGCCACCTTCGAGTGGAACGCGGACAACCAGAGCCTGGTCTTCTACGCCGAGCGGCGGGTGCAACCGCTGTTCGCCGCCGACCAGGCGGCCGGGTTCCTCACCCTGCCCCGGCCGGCCGTGCTGTTCTGCCCGGCGGCCACTTGGGAGCAGCAGTTGGCAGCACGCTCAGAATTGGCCGGCTGCACGGTGCGAGTGCGGAAGTACGACTTCTACAAGCACTCCGAACTGGTGGCGGTGAGCAACGGCCGGTAACTCCCCGGGTCGTAGCCCGAAGCGCGAGCGAGGGTGGATGTCCTCGCTCG
>JAYVUZ010000228.1:0-5836 GCA_043787415.1 Fimbriiglobus sp.
GACCCTGTCCTTCTCCAAGTGCGACCGCAACCATGTCGGCGCCCTGTGGTCCTTCATCCGCCTCGACAACCGCTCACGCCGGTGCCGCCCATGAGGCCACTACCCGCCCTCGATCATTCCGCGGCTTGCGCACAGCTCCACCACGACTGCGGCCGCGTCTGCCGGGTCACGGACCACCGACCCGCGACCATTCTTGAGCGACTTGACGAAATCTTTCAGGAAGTACCCGTCCCAGCCGAGAGCCGTCAGTTCCTGCCCGAGATCGGCGTTGGCCGGGTAGACCCTCGTGTCCGGCGTCAGGTCGCGTAAATCCGGATACCAGTTCGGCAGGTGATGAGTCGCCAAGTACTGGTCGGGCGTAGTTAGCGGGGTGCCGCCGGCCGCAGAAATGGCTGGGTGCAGCTCACGGTATCCTTCGTCCGTTAGCATCCAGCCGCGGTACACGACCATCCGACCGGCGGGCAGTGGCCGGACTTCGCCACGGTTGCCTAGAAGCGACGCGGTGTGTCCGGCAGACTCGACCGCCGCTTTCTGATCGGCGAACAGCTCGTCACACCGCCCAGGCCGGCCTTCCGGGAACAGAAAGTGAAACACCGCCGCCCCCGGAAATGCCTGCGGCCGGCGGCCACAGGCAGGTGTCTCCTTAGCTCGACTTCTTCGCCGCCGGCTTCTTCGGCTCGGCGGCCGTCTTGGCCAGCGCGGCGTTGACCGCCTCCCGCACGTCCTTCGGCATGTACGCCGCCGGCCCCAGCCGGGCCTCAAACTTGGCCCGCCGCTTCTCCGACTTCTTCCGCCGCACGCCTGCCGGGTTGCCCATGACTGGCTCCTGTTTGGGGGCCGACCCCCGCGGCCCGTGCAGGCGGGCGGGGCGGTCTGACCGCATCGGCTCAAAATAGCACGGCCGGGGGAAAAAACGAGGCGAGGGGGCGCGAATCGGCGCAAGCGGGGAGGCAGAGATCATTCCTGCGGCGGAAGTCAAGCTGAAAACCGGATCGTCCCAGGATGGGATGCCGGACGCATGGAGGCGTCAATATGGTCCGCCGCTTCACCACCCGCACGGTCACATTCCGCAGCCGCCTCCGCGTCGAGCGCCTCGACGCCCGCCTGGCCCCGTCGGCTTCCGGCACCGAGGACGTGCTGTCGCTGCCGCACCTGACCGGCATGAGCAACCAGTACCCGACCGACGACACTCCCGCCGGCTACACCCACAGCCCGAAGCTGGACGCCGAGCCGGTGGCCGACGACACCCCCGGCGGATATTCGCCGGAAATCGCCGAAATGCGGTTGCTAGACACCCCGTCCGCCCGGCTGGCCGTGGCCACCGGGGCCGGCCAGACCACAGTGGTGAACGTGTTCGACGGCCCGACCGGGGCCATGCTCGGCACCATCACCCCGTTCGGAGACCGCTATACTGCCGGCGCCCGGGTGGCCACCGGCGACGTGACCGGGGACGGCGTGCCCGACATCGTGGTGGCGTCCGGCCCCGGGATCGCCCCGCAGGTGAAGGTGTTCGACGGCAAGACGCTGACCGAAGTCAGCCACTTCGCCCCCTACGAGGCGTCGTTCACCGGCGGGGTGTTCGTGGCCGTGGGCGATGTGACCGGGGACGGGAAGTTGGACCTCGTGACCACAGCCGGGGCCGGCGGCGGGCCGCTGGTCAAGGTGTTCGACCCGGTCCACCCGGGTACGCTGGTGAAGAGCTTCTACGTCTACGAACCCGAGTTCCGCGGCGGGGCCAGCCTGGCGGTGGGCGACGTGGACGGCGACGGGGTGGCCGACATCGTCACCGGGGCCGGGGCCGGCGGCGGCCCGCGGGTGGTCGTCACCAGCGGCAAGTCGGGTGAGCGGCTGCAAGACTTCTTCGCCTTCGAGCCGGGCGCCCGCGGCGGGCTGAGCGTGGCCGTCGGCGACCTGGCCGGCAAGCCGACGATCGCCACCGCCCTGGCCGACGGGGCCGGCAACCAGGTGCGGCTGTACGCCGACGGCGTGCAGACGGCCCTGTTCACCCCGTTCGACCCACAAGACGGCAAGCCGCAGTACCACACCCCGGCCAGCGTGTCGCTCAAAGACCTGACCGGCGACGGCCGGCCGGAACTGATCGTCGCCACCCCGGCCGGGCAGGGCCAGCTGGTGCGGGTGGTGGACCCGCTCACCGGCAGTTGGCTGCGGTCACTGCCGGCGGTCACGCCGGACTATTCGGGCGGGCTGTTCGTCGCCTGAGCGTCGCGTACCAGCCGGAAAACCCGGGCGTCCGGGAACGACCACGTCTCGGTCACCTGCCAGCCGGGCGGCAGCGGACCGGGTAGCCCGTCCGGTAGCGGACTGCCGACGAACAGGCCGAAGGCCCGGCCGGTGGCCGGCGGCGGGTCGGTCAGCTCCACCGACAGTGGCCGGGCTTTCCACACGCGGAAGCCGCCGGCCAGGTGCCGCAGGTAGTACTCGCTCTCCCAGTTGTTGGCGAACACCGCGTCGCCGGGCCGGTGTTCGCGGATGACCACCTCGGCCGGTCGGTCGGCCGCCGTGCGGGGCCACTCGACCACCAGCCGCACCCCGGCGTTGACGAAGGGCACGGCCGCCAGTCCGACGACGACCCAGCGGGCCGCCGGCCGGCGGGTGTTCAGCCAAAGTACCGCCGCCCACACGCCGGCCGCCACCAGCAGGCAGACGGCCGGGGTGGCGAACACCAGCAGCCGGACGGCCCCGTAGGGGTAGCTGTGCAGCAGGGCTGCTACCAGCGCCAGCCCCCACGGCACGGCCAGGGCCACGACCGCCGGCCGCGCGGCCGGGCGGGTCCGCCAGAGTGTCACCAGCCCGACCACCGCGAACGGGAACAAGGCGTTGCCGGCCGGCTGGAGGCAGTAGCGGGCGACCTCGAAGGTGGACGCGATCACCCAGACCGGCACCGCCGACGGCCGGTCGTACGGCGGGAAGTGGCTCGTCCAGCAGTCGTCCAGGTCGGCTGTCCGCTGGGCGGCCACGGGTCCGGCGGCCATCAGTACGAACGCCGCCCCGACGGCCGCCCCGAGAAGTAGGTAAGACATCCATTCACGACTACAGCCGACCGATGACCGACGGCAGCCGACAGCCTAGCCGACCGCGGCAATCCGCCGTAAAAAACCCGCTTGCCGCTGCGAATAGACAGCCGACGGATGACCGACGGCGGTGCCGGTCGTTGTCGGCTGTCGTTAGCGCTGCGTTAACGGGAGGGGGACCGATGGCGAGTGTCCGCAGCCGGGACGGGGTGTGGTGGATCGCCGTCCGGGTGGCCGACCGGCAATACCAGCGGTCACTCCGCACCGGCGACGAGCGGGAGGCCCGGCAGCTCAAGGGGGTGGTCGAGCGGGCCGCCCTCGACCTCCGCCGCGGGCGGCTGACGCTGCCGGCCGGGGTGGACGTCGTCGACTTCCTCCTGTCCGACGGCCGGCTCACCACCCCCGCCTTGCCGGCCCCGGTCGCGGTCGCCCCGCCGCCCCTCACCCTGGGGCGGCTGTGGGACGCCTACGAGGTCGCCCACGTCGGACAGAAGGAGGAGAACACGCTGGCCGGCGAGCGGGTCCACCGCCGGCACCTGGTAATACTCGGCGAGGACACGGCCGTCGCCGCCCTGACCGCCGCCCGCCTGCAGGCCTACGTCGCCGGCCGGGTGCGACCCAAGGCCCAGGGCGGCGGCGGGGTGGTCGGGGTGACGGTCCGCAAGGAGCTGACGACCCTGCGGCTGGTGCTCAACCGCTGCCGGGTGCTGACCGGGGAGCGGCCGCCGGACGTCAAGGAGCTGTTCGCCGGGGTGGTGTACCCGAAGCGGGCGTCCGACCCCGACCACTTCCTGTCGTGGGTCGAGATCGAACCGCGGGCGAGCGGCCCGGGGGACCCGCTGTGGGCGCGGCTGTTCCTCGACGCCCCGGAGGTCGAGCAGTTCCTCGACTGGGCGGTCGCCGCCCCCAACCGGCAGCCTGTCCCGTACCTGCCGCCGCTCTTGACCGCCGCCGCCCACACCGGCGGCCGGCTGGCCGAGCTCACCCGGTCGCGGGTCGAGGACTGGGACTTCGCCGGCGGGACGGTGGTGCTGCGGGAGAAGAAGCGGAGCCGGGCCGGCGACACCTTCCGTCGGGTGCCGCTAACGCCGCGGCTGGCCACCACCGTCCGCGACTGGCTGGCCGGCCGCCACCCCGGCGGCGGCTTCATGTTCGGGCGACACCGGGACCGCCGGCTGCCGAGCAGGCTGGCGTGCCAGGCGTTCCGCGCGTTCTGCGGCGGGTCGCGGTGGCAGGTGCTCAAGGGTTTTCATTGCCTGCGGCACTCGTTCGCGTCCAACCTGGCCCTCGCCGGGGTGGACGGCCGGGTGATCGACGAGCTCATGGGCCACACCACCCTGGCCATGCGGCGCAGATACCAGCACTTTTCGCACGACAGTAGGACCGACGCGATGAAGACGCTGTTCGGCGGCTGACCCCGCTCCCGGCCTACCCGCCCACCCGGTCGTCGGTTACACTGGCACCCTCGCCGCGGCCCCGGCCGCGCCCTGTCCGCCCACCGGCCCGCCGCCGGGCGGCCCGTCCCGGCCGATCGCCTCGGCCGGCTACCCTGTCCGACCATGACCCCCACCCTCGACCCCGGGTCCGCCCCGGCGGACCTCCGCGAGCACCTGCTCGTGCTGGCCGGCGACCTCCGCACCCTTCAAGCGGAAGTGCGGGAACTCAAGGCCCAAAAACCGACTGCCTGGCTCACCCCGGAAGGGCTGGCCGCCCGGCTCCACCCCCGCCGCAGCCCCAAGTGGTGGCGAAACGCCTGCCGGCTGGGCCTCGTCCCGGACGCCGTGAAGCACGCCGATTCCAGGCAGTGGCTGGTGCCGGCGGCGACCGCCGAGCGGCTCGGGCGGGACGGCCTGCCCGCCCTGCCCCGCCGCGTCTACGCGACCGCCCGCGACGTCCGCGACGTCCGCGACGTCCGCGAGGCGGCCTGACCCTCTACCCCCGAGACCCCCATGTGTGACGTCAGAATTGTCGGCAAGTGTGGCCGCTGCGGCGGCCCGTCGTGCGGGGCGGTGGCCGCCCCGACCGCCGGCCTCCGCACCCTGCCGGTCTTGCCCGACACCGGCCACACCACATGGAAGGACCGGGCCCGCCGATGACCACCCCCTGGGACAAGTCCACCGGCAGCCTGACCCGCTACGCCTGCCCGGGGCCGGCCGGCCCGGTGCCGTTCGACCAGGCCACCCTCGACGCCCTCACCGGGGGCGGCCTGGAGGTCGCCGACGCCCGGCTCCGCTGGGGGGCCGGCCGGCACCCGCTCGACGCCCAGTTCGGGCTCGACCAGAACGTCGTCGACGACTTCCTGCTCGTCGACCTGGCCTGGGTGGAGGAGCGGCCGCCGGCCGCCCTCCGCCTGGCCTACGAGGCGGCGGAGCTGGCCGGCGTCCCCCGGCCGACCGCCCGGCAGAAGGCCCAGGCCCGGCTGGCCGCCGCCGGCCGGCTGGCCGACGAGGGCCGGGACGGCCGCTACCGCCGCCACGGCAGTCGGCCCCTGTGCTGGGCGGCCGGCCGCGGCGAGCTGTGGGCCCGCGGCGGCTCCGGGCCGGCGGCCGACCGGCTGGTGCGGTTAGCCCAAGCCACCCCCGGCCTCGGGATGGCGGCCGCAGCCGTCAACCCGCTCGACGCCGCCACGCTCGCCGCGCGGCTGTGCGCCGGGGCCGACTTCGAGGCGGTGACGCCGACGCCGTTCGCCCCGGACCCGCACCCGCCGGCCGAGCCGGCCTGGTGCCCGGGCGAGACCGACCGCCGCTACCTGGGCAACGAGTTCCTGCTCTGGCTGTGGCGGGAGGCCGAGCTGGCCGGGGCCG
>JAYVUZ010000229.1:0-39024 GCA_043787415.1 Fimbriiglobus sp.
TGCGGACGACGTGGGTGGCGGAGCAGCGGGGGCATGGCGGGGGTGCATCCGGCATCCGCTCAGGCTACGAGCGTGCCATCAAAGGGGCCACTACCCAAATGTCGATGCCCTCGTGGAAATTGTAAGTACTCATGACACCGGCCCCGAAGCCGTTATACATTTGATGCACATTCAAGCCGGCTGCTTGGACCGGCCAAGTGACCGGCACGAACCTGTCTTCGAGCTGTTCGCATCGCAGAAGTATGCGAGTTGCGGTCTGTTGGCAGACAGTTGCGAGAGCGGGCATGTCAATTACTAAAGGATAGTGAGAGTTATTGCCAAATCAGCCTTGTCGTGTTGTCAAATACGCACGAACTATGATTCGACGGATTGCATCACTTGCTTGCATTTTAATCTATTTTGATTGAACGAGGATTGGCTCAATGTCAGGCGCTGAAATGATACGACGTAGCTCTGGAACGCAGTCCATACCACCCTGCTCGGCCAAAAAGGGGATGATGAACTGGCCGAGGTAGGCTCGGCCCCTTCTCCCGAAGTATCTCGATCAAGGCGACTTCGGCCCGAGTCGCTTTCAGTAGGCTGAGAGCTTTGATGACTAATGGCCGATCATCAGGCCACCACGGCGGTAGCCCGCCATCCGGAACGTCTTGCCCCTCCCTTTTTGTCGCCCAGCCGTTGCGGTCGAGCAACTTGACCAGTGCGTCCACCACCTCCTCCCCGCCGACGGCGGCGAGGGCGTCGATGATGCCCCACCGCACCCGCGAGGCCGCAGTGTTCAGCTTGGCCAGCAGCGGCACGCGGGCCTGGACCTCCTTGTACAGTCCAAGGTAACGGACTGCCTGCCCCACTACGTCATCTGACCGGCTGTCGAGCGACGCCAACGCGAACGGCAGCGCGGCGGCGTAGTCATGCTTGCCACGGAACCGCATGAGCTTCCATCGGTCGACTTCGCCCAGTTTGGTCCAGGCTGACAGCACCGGCTCGACTGCCCCCTCACCGATCTCGTCGAGGGCACGCAAGCTGTACATCAGACCGTGCCCGGCTATGGTGCCGGCAAGCTTCGCGTCGGTCTTGACGATGGTGTCAACGAGTAGTGGTACCGCCGGCGCGCCGATGGCTGCCAGCTCGGCCACGGCAGCCTGGGTCGCAGGCAGGTTCCTCCCTGGGGCGTCAGAGTGGGATAAGACTTCAGTGAGCGCCTTCACCCGTGCCGCAGTGGCCGAGTCCGGTGGCGGTGTCGCCATTGGGCGAAATGCGAGTGCAGCGACCACTACGAGCGGTGTCACGACAGCCTCCTCGTCGTGGAAGTCATGGTAGCCCGACCGATCCCACCCGGTCGAACAGAATCCCCGGTAAATCCGTTGGCGACAACTTGGCGTCCGGTTGCCGGTCACTTCAGGAACTGCTCGCCGCCGGTGCCCCGCGTGTAAAGCGGCAGTTGGCGGTAGTACACCTGGAGCGTCAGCAGGCTCAGGCACGACATTCCCAGCCGGCCGCACTACTCGTTCAGCACGTCAATCAACTGCCGCAGCCGGCCCATGGCGTGCCGCTTGAAGCCGAACCGCAGCCGGGGCAAGTCCTTCAGCGCCGGCTCGTTGGCCTCCGCCCCGAGCATGGCCGACTGCTCGAACCGCCCGCCGGCGGCGATGTCGGCGAACTCCTCGGCCAGCCGCGACATGGTGGCCGCGGATAGCGGGCGGTTGAGCCGCAGCACCAACTGCCCCCGCACGAACCGCATCGAGTGGTACACCCGGTAGAACCGCGTCACCTCGTCCACCGCCTCGTCCACGCTGTCCGTCACCCGCACCAGGCTCAGGTCTTCCGCCGAGATATACCCCTCGCCGAGCAGGTCGTCGGTGACGAACGCCAGCCACTTCTTCCAGTACCGGCCGCCCGGCTGGTCCACCAGCACGATCGGGAACAGGTGGCTCTTGCCCGTCTGGATGAGGGTGAGGGCCTCGAACAGCTCGTCGTGGGTGCCGTACCCGCCGGGGAACACGGCCACCGCGTCGGCCTCCTTCACGAACGCCAGCTTGCGAGTGAAGAAGTACTTCAGGTTCATCAGCTTGGGGTCGCCGTGGATGACCCGGTTGACGGCCGACTCGAACGGCAGGATGATGCTCAGGCCGAAGCTCTTGTCCCGCTTGGCCCCGGCGTGGCCGGCCTCCATGATGCCGGCCGCCGCCCCGGTCATGGTCATCCAGCCGCTGTCCGACATCCGCTCGCCGAACTGCTGGGCCGCGAGGTACGCCGGGTGGTCAGGGCGGGTGCGGGCCGACCCGAACACCGCCACCTTGCGGGTGCCGCGGTAGCCGGCGAACACCTTGAAGCAGTACCGCAGCTCCTTCAGCGCGGTGGCGATCAGCTTGACCTCGCCGCGGCCGGTGCCGTCGGCCAGCAGCTTGTCGGCCGTCCGCTTAATCTCGTCCACCAGATCGGTGTTGTCGGCGGGCGGGGTGTCGGGCACGGGCGGACTCCTTCCGGGCGGTTGGGCATTGTAGTCGCGACGGCTCTCATCCGCTCCTCCGCGGCCGGTTCCCAGCAGTAGCGCCCGTGACCGATGACATCCCCTCTCCGCTGGCGGCGATCCGCGACTGGGTGCGGCAGGCGGCCGAGGCCAGCGCCTCCGACCTGCACCTGGTGGCCGGCTACCCGCCGACGCTGCGGCTGAACGGCGCGATGCGACCATTGGGCGAACCGCCGCTCGACGCGGCCGAGGTGGAGGCCGCGCTGAAGGCGCTCAGCCCGGCGTCGGTGGTCGCCCAACTGATGGCCCGGTCGGACGTGGACTTCTCGGCCGAGGTGCCGGTCGGCGGGTGCGGGCCAACCTGTTCCTGGAGAGCGTGGACAACTACATCCAGACCGAGCGGGAAGACGGCATGGTGTCGTTCGACGAGTCGGTGCGGGTGCTGTGGCGGGGAGGGCGGATCAGCAAAACGACGGCCG
This sequence comes from Fimbriiglobus sp., assembly GCA_043787415.1. Taxonomy (GTDB): domain Bacteria; phylum Planctomycetota; class Planctomycetia; order Gemmatales; family Gemmataceae; genus JAXMAZ01. The sequence continues at coordinate 2,947 of JAYVUZ010000229.1, forward strand.
AGCGGAACGTCTCAGACCCGGGCGTGCTGAGCTGGTGAGCCGGGGTCACGCCCCCCCCCCGCCCGTGGCGGGCTGGCCACCCGCCGGCCCTCGCCCCACCGGGCGTCGTCCCGGGTGGGGAAGTCGCTGCGGTAGTGGGTGCCGCGGCTCTCGTCCCGCCGGGTCGCGGCGTCGGCCATCAGCCGGGCCACCGTCAGCAGGTTCTGCAACTCCCAGCCGGCCTTCGCCCCCGACTCCCGCGGCAGCACGTACCGACACCAGAAGCCGATGTCCCGCGCCGCCTCGGCCAGGCGGCCGGCGTCCCGGACGATGCCCATGTTGCGGACCATCAGCGACCGCAATGAGTTCGTCACGTCGGCCACGTCCAGCCCGTCCGGCTCGCTCGCCGGGGCCACATGCCGCAACCCGGCGATCCGCCGCGGCTCCGGCGCGGTCCGGCCCGCCTCGGCCGCCAGGCGGCCGCACCGCTCGCCGAACACCAGCCCTTCCAGGAGTGAGTTGGACGCCAGCCGGTTGGCCCCGTGCAGCCCGCTCGATGTCACCTCGCCGGCCGCCCACAGCCCCGGCAGCGTCGTCCGCCCGTCCACACCGACGGTGACGCCGCCGACCATGTAGTGTGCCCCCGGCCGCACCGGGATGCGGTCGCGAGTAATGTCCAGGCCGAACTGCCGGCACACCTTGCCGATGCCGGGGAAGCGGGTCGTCACCAGCTCCGGAGCGAGGTGCGACAGGTCGAGGTAAACGGTCGGGTGACGGGTCCGCTCCATCGCCCGGAAGATGGCCCGGCTGACCACGTCCCGCGGGGCCAGTTCCGCCCGCGGGTCGTCATTCGGCATGAACCGCTCGCCGTTCACGTCCCGCAGGTACGCCCCCTCGCCGCGGACCGCCTCGGAGATGAGGAACCGGGCCGACCCGGCGACGTAAAGCACCGTCGGGTGGAACTGCATGAACTCCATGTCCCGCAGCTCGGCCCCGGCCCGCCAGGCGGCGGCCATGCCGTCGCCGGTGGCCACCGGCGGGTTGGTCGTCTCCCGGTAGACAATGCCGCACCCGCCGCTGGCCAAGATCGTCTGCCGCGCCCAGACGAGTGTCGGCCGGTCGCCGGCCTTCTGCACCACCGCCCCGACGCACTGGCCGTCGTGCGTCAGCAGGTCGGCGGTGAAGGTGTCGTCCCACAGGGTGACGTGCTCGGCCGACTTGGCTCGAGCGATGACCGCCCGCATGACCTCGTGGCCGGTGGCGTCGCCGAGGGCGTGGACGATCCGCCGGTGGCTGTGCCCGCCCTCCCGGGTGAGGGCCAGGTGGCCGTCCTCCAGGTCGAACTTGGTGCCCCAGGCGATGAGCTGTTCGATCTGGCCGGGGGCCTCCCGCACCACCAGCTCGACCACCGCCCGGTCGCACAGGCCGTCGCCGGCCACCAGGGTGTCGTCGACGTGGTTCTCGAAGCGGTCCTCCGGGGCCAGCACCCCGGCGATGCCACCCTGGGCGTAGGAACTGTTGCTTTCGGTGATGCGGTCCTTCGTCACCACCAACACGTCGAGGTCGGGCGGCACCGCCAGGGCGGCCCGCAGGCCGGCGAGGCCGGCGCCCACGATCAGCACGTCGGCGAAGCGGTGGGTCGCCCGCCGGGCGTCGAACGGCAGCAGGTAGCGGGGCGCGGTCATGGCTGCTTGGGTGCCTCCGGTGGTTTCGGCCCGCCCTTGCTCGCCCCGGCGGCGAACTTCTTCTGGGCGTCCCCGTAGCCCGGGGCCGGCTTGCCGCCGCCGGGGCCGCCGGTGGTCGGGCCGCCGTCCTTCTTCTCGATCTTGCCCGCCCCGCTGACGATCACGGTCGGCGGGGCGGTCGCCGGCTTGTCCTTGTCCGGTCGTGGCTTGGCAGCCTCGGTGCGCAGCTGTGTGACACGCTTCTCGTACTCCGCATAGAACCGCTCGTATTCCTCGGGGGTAAACCCGGCCTTGCCCAGAACCTCCTTGTTGCCGCGGGCCTTCTTGAAGTCGGTCAGTTGCAGCTCGGCCGTCTTGAGGCGGTTGGCCAGGTCGTCGGCGTACTTCTCGCCGGGGTTGTCGCCGTCGGTCCCACCGCCCGGCTTCCACGGCTGTTTCGCGTCGAGCTTGCCGCGGAGTTTGTCCAGCGCGTCCTTGACCTGCTGCTTGGCCGCCTCCTGCGTCTTCGGGTCGGACGACTGCAAGTCGTCCTGAAGCTTCTGTATCTGCTCGCGGGCATCTTTACCCACTTGCCGGTCGAGCTTCTGCTCGGCCGCCTGCCGCTTGGCGTCGTCCTTGGAGGTCAGGTCTTTGGCGGTGTCGGCCAGCTCTTGCACCGCCTGCTCGGCCGCCTTCGCGTCCTTCACCGCCTTCTCGGCGGCGTCCTTCGTGGCCTTCGGGTCGGGCTGCCCGGCCGCCTGCTCCTTCTGGAGCTTCTCGCGGTTCTCCTTGCCGATGGCACCGTCCAGCTTCTTCTCGGCGGCCTCCCGCTTGGCCGGGTCGGGCGAGGTCAAATCCTTCGCCGCCTCGGCCAGTTCCTTCGTCTGCTCGGGCGTCGGCTGCGGCTTACCACCCTTCGCGGCCTGGTCTTTCGCCGCCTGCTCGGCCTTCCGGGCGGTGTCCGCGTCCTGGTTCTCCTTGAGCTTCTGCTGAAGCTCCTTCCGACCGCCCTCGCCGATCTGTTGGTCGAGCTTCTGCTCGGCGGCTTTTCGCTTGGCGGCGTCCGGCGAGTTCAAGTCCTTGGCCGCCTCGGCGGCCTGTTCAATCTCCTCCTTAGCCGGTGGCTTCGGCGCGTCCGGCGGCTTGCCGCCGGCCATCTGCTCGGCCGCGTCCTTCACCTGCCGCTCGGCCGCCTGACGGGTCTTCTCGTCCTTCGACTGGAGGTCTTTGCCCAATTGTTGCATTTGCTCTCGGGCGGGCTTGCCGAGCTTGTTGTCGAGCTTCTGTTCGGCCGCCTGTCGCTTGGCGTCGTCCGGCGAGTTCAGGTCACGGGCGGCGTCGGTCATCTCTTTGACCTGCTCCGGCGTCGGCTTCGTCTCGCCGCCACCGGCCTGTTGGGCCATTTTCTCGGCCTGATCCTTGCCGGCCTGTTGCTGCTTGGCATCGGACGAGCCGAGCTTTTGTTGAAGGTCTTTGCGGGCGTCTGACCCCACCTGCTTGTCCATCGCCTTCTCGGCCGCCTCGCGCTTGGCTTCGTCCTTTGAAGTCAGGTCGTTCGCCTGCTGCCGCACCTGATCGGCGGACGGCTTCTCGCCGCCCTTCGGTTGGTCGCCACCCTTCGGGGTCTCGCCGCCCTTCGGCTGGTCGCCGGCGGCGGGTGGCGGTTTCGGCTTGTCCTTCTGCTTCTTGACCAGCTCATCGACGTCCTTCTTGCCCTCGTCCTGCTTCGGCTTGTCTGGCGAGTCGAGCTTCTGGCCGGCCTGCTTCAACTCGTCCCGGCCCTGTTTGCCGAACTTCTGCTCCGCCTGTTTCTCGGCGTTTTCGCGGGTGCCCTGGTCCTCGGAGTTCAGCTCGCGGCTCAGCCGCTCCACGTCCTCCTTGCGGTCGCCACGGACGCCGGCCGAACTGGTGCCGGTTTCGCGGTCCAGCTCGCCCATCTCCTTGCGGGCCGCCTCCCGCTCCTTCGGGTCGTCCGACTTCAGCCCCTTCTGAATCTTCTCGATCTCCTTCCGCTTCTCCTCGCCCAGCTCCTTGTCGAGCTTGTCGCGGGCGGCCTGCTGCTTGTCCGGGTCGGAGCCGTTGAGGTCGTCGATGGCTTGCTGGACGCCCTGCTGCTTCTCCTTCTCGGCGGCGCGGTCGGCCGGCGTCGGGGCCGGGGCGGTTTCCGGCTTGCGCTCGCCGCCCTGGCCGCGCATCGCCTCTTTGAGCTTGGCCGCCTGGTCGTCCAGCTTCTTGTCCGCCGGCGACGGCTCTCGCTTCGCTCCCGGCTCGGGCTTGCCGCCGTCGCCGCCCGTCTTCGGCTGGCCCGACGGGTCGTTGCCCGTCGGCGGCTGACCCTCGGGCGAAGCGTCACCCGGCTTCGGCTCGGGCTGCTTGTTCGGCTCGCCGGCGGGCGGCTTGGTCGGGTCGGGCTTGGCCTCCGACCCCGGCTGCTGCCCGGCACCGGCCTTCGGCTGCTCGCCGCCGTTCGGCGGCGGCTGGTCCCCGGTCGGCTTCGGCTGGTCGCCCTGGCCGGGCTTCGGCTCGCCCGGTTGCCCCGGTTCCTGTGGTTGCGGCTTGTCCTCCGGGCGGAGCTGCTTCGGCTGCCGCTGCTCGCCGGCCAGTTGCTTGTCCTGGGCCTTCTCGTGCTGCTGCTGGTCGGCCTGGCGGTCGGCGGCGGCCTTGTCCTGGGCCTGCTTCTTCGCCGGCTCGGTGACGGCCGGTGTCAGCCGCAGCTTCTTCTTCGGCGAGACGCCGACGTTGGCCCGCGGCACCGCGCAGTTGTCGGTCGCCTCCAGCCAGTACTCGACGACCAGGGCCGGGTCGAACGGCAGCGGCTTGCCGGACGTGTCCACCAGGGACGCCAGTGGCACCGTCTCACGGTAGCCGGTCTGCGACCCGTCGGCGTCGGCCAGCCGGGTCGGGTGGGTGCCGTCGGCCCGGCGGAAGTCTTTGCCGCCGCGGTACGGCCGGTCCTTCAGCGTGAGCGGGTACGGGGCCACCACCCGCATCTTGAGCGTAACGCTGACCAGCCCGAAGTCGTCCGCGGCTTCCCCGTCGATGGTCAGGGTGCCGTTGGCCGGCAGTGTCACCTCGTCCTCGGCCGGCTTGCCGACGCTCAGCGTCGGCGGCTGGTCGGTCAAAACCTTGACGGGGTAGGGAGGCGTCAGCTCGCTGGTTTCGTCGGACGCCGAGGTGAAGCCGAGCCGGTAGTTGTCCGAGTCGTTCAGGGTCAGCTCGAACCGCATGGCCTCGCCGTCCACGGTCGCCGCGATCGGGTCCGGCTTGCCGTCCAGCTTGAGGGTGCCCCGCTTGAGCGGCCGGTTGGTGCGGGCGGTGAGCGTCACCTTGGTGCCGCGGTAGCCTTCGATCTTCGGCTCGCGGCCGACCTCCACCGGGATGCGGGTGTACGCCGGCGACTCGTACCGGGCCTCGAAGCCGATCACTAGCGGCCGGCTGCGGACCGTCACCCGGTGGTCGCCGGTGCGGGCGTCGCCGCCGACCACCCGGTACTGGAAGCCGTTCTGGATGACGCTGGCCGGCAGGGTCAGCCGCCAGTCGTTGCCGGGGCCGGGTTCGAGCGGCAGGTCGTCCGGCTCGGCGGCGTCGGCGTGCCACACCTGCACCCGCAGCCGCTTCGGCCCGTCGGCCGGGGGCACGCTGCCGCCCACATCGACGGCCACGGTCATCGAATCGCCGGCCGTCACGGTGGCGTCGCCGCCGGCCGGTTCGGTGAGCGTCAGGGTGGTGCGGGTGGCGATCTCCCGGGCGACGAACGGGTTGAACGTCCGCTTCACTAGGGAAGTGAACGGTGCCGGTCGCAGCACCACGAACAGGACCATCAGCCCGGCGGCGAGCAGCCCGGCGGCGGCCCCGAGCCACACCACCGACCGCACCTCGGTGGCCTTGGCCACGTCAGCCGACTGCAAGTTGCCGGCGGCCGACTGGCCGACCGCCGCCCGCACCGTCGGCGGCAGGTCGCGGTCTTGCAGGTCCACCCAGTTGATGACCGCGTTCTTGCTCCCCTCGATCGTCCCCTCCACCCGCCGGGCGGCATACCGGGGGTTGACCGCCCGCCGCAACGGCCGCACGGCGAACAGGTAGCCGACCACGGCGAGGGCGACGGCGAAACCGCCGAGGGCCAGTTGCCGGGCGGGCATGGGCAGCTCGAACCGGGCGTCCAGCAGCACCATGCCGGCGGTGAACCCGAGCAGCAGCACGGCCGCGACCAGCCCGCCGAGCAGCAGGTCGTTGGCCCGGATGCGGCCGACGGCCCGGTCGATGTCGGCCTGCACGCGGGCGTCGGCCTTGCTGCGGGCGGGGAAAGTTGGTGCGACCGTGGCCATGCCGCGGCTCCGAGGGCGTCAGCGGATGGGGAGTGATTCGCCCGCCCGGTGGGTTTATTCTACCCCAACCGGCGGCCCGGTGCTGCCGTACACCGCGGGCGGTACAATAACACCTCACGAGCACCCCGGACGGGCCGGCCATGTTGATCGGCAAGCGCATCGGCCCGTTCAGCATCGAGCGGGAACTCGGCAGCGGGGCGATGGGCACCGTGTACCGGGCCACCTACCACCGGGACGACGGCCGGCAGGGGCCGGTCGCCCTCAAGGTGGTGTCCATCGGCCTGCTCAGCAACGAGGGGGCGCTGGCCCGGTTCGAGCGGGAGTCGGCCATCCTCAAGCAGCTCCGCCACCCGCACATCGTCCGGCTGATCGCCACCGGCCACTACCAGAAGACGCCGTTCATTGCCATGGAGTACGTGGACGGCAAGGCCCTCGACCGGGTGTTGTCCGAGCGGGGGCGGCTCGGTTGGGAGGATGTTGTGACGTACGGCAAGCACCTGTGCGAGGCGTTGCAGCACGCCCACGAGAAGGGCATCATCCACCGCGACCTGAAGCCGTCCAACCTGATGCTGACCAAGGGCGGGCAGCTCAAGCTGACCGACTTCGGGATCGCCAAGGATACGGACGTGACGGCCCTGACGGCCCAAAACAACACGATCGGCACGGCCGCCTACATGTCCCCGGAGCAGTGCCAGGGTAAGCAGCTCACGGCCCGTAGCGACCTGTACGCCCTAGGGGTAGTCTTCTACGAGCTGCTGACCGGCAAGAAGCCGTTCACCGCCGAGACGACGATGGACCTGTTCTGGAAGCACGTCAAGGAGAAAGCCGTCCGCCCGGCCAAGCTGGTGCCCGACCTGCCGGTGTGGCTGGACAACCTGGTGATGTTCCTGCTGGAGAAGGAGGTCGAGCAGCGGCCCATCGACGCGGCCACCGTCGGCCGGATGCTCGCGGACATCCAAGAGAAGGTGACGGCCGGGGTGAGTGCGGGCGAGACGGTGGCCAAGTCCCGGAAGGTGGACCGCAAGCTCGGCGACGGCCCGTTGGACGACGCCGACAAGGCGGCCGCTCAGGCCATCCGCGGCAAGAAGAAAAAGAGGAACCGCCGGCCGTGGTACGAGGCCGGATGGGTGCGGGCGGTGCCGTTGGTCGTGGCCCTCGTGGCCATGGTCGGCGGCATCACCTACCTCGTCTGGCCGGAGGGGATGGACGCCCGGTTCGCCCGGGTTGAGAAGGCGCCGCCCGAGTTGCGGTTAGAGGCGGCACGGGAGTTCCTGGACAGCTACCGCAAGTCGGCCGACCCGCGGGTGGAGAAGGTGCGGGAGGTGTTCCGCACCGAGGTGGCCCGGGAGAAGGAACGCATCCTGCTCAAGCGGCTGGGCGGCAAGTTGGAGGCCAACAGCGAGGGGTTCGACCCCGACCTGTACCCGGAGGCGGTGGCCGCACTGAAAGCCGAGCGGGCCGGCGACCTGGAGGCCGCCGCCCGTAAGTGGACCGCCATCCAGACCAAAGGCAGCGGCGACCCGGCCCGGCTGCCGGACGACGTCGAGATCGTTCGCGGCAACCTGGGCTGGATCGCCGCCGTTCACCTGGCCGACATCGGGACGGGGGTCAAGACGGCGACCGCCAGCGTGCGGGAGAAGCTGGCCGAGGCCCGCACGTTCGAGAAGCCGTTGCCGGCCGACGGGCCGGAGGGGTCGGCCGTGCGGGGCTTCCTGTTCGAGGAGTACAAGGACGCCCCGCGGGCCAAGAAGGAGTGGCTGGCGACGGCCGAGCAGTTCGCCAACGACCCGGACAAACGGCCCTGGATGCTGCTGGCCGCCCAGCGGGCCTTCGCGATCGGAGACGGCAAGGACGAGCCGGAGGCGCGGGCCAAGCGGCTGGACGAGATCGTGACCGAGCGGACCGCACCACTGCGGGCTGACCCGACCAACACTGCGGCCCAGCGGACGGCCCGCAACACCGCCCGGGAACTGGCCCTGCTGTACGACGCCGACCCGGCGGAGGCCGTCCGAGCGGCGGTGCAGCGGGCGAGAGCGGCGGCCGACCAGACGAAAGGGACGGGCGGATGACGAGCGACACGCGGGTGGACCGGCCGAAGTCAGCGGCGCTTCACGAGCGGGCCAAGCGGGTGACGCCGGGTGGGGTGAACAGCCCGGCCCGAGCCTTCGGGGCGGTCGGCGGGTGCCCCCTCACCATCGCCTCGGCCAGCGGGGCCTACCTGACGGACGTGGACGGCAACCGCTACCTCGACCTGATCGGGTCGTGGGGGCCGATGATCCTCGGCCACTGTTACCCGGCAGTGGTCGCAGCCGTCGATGCGGCGGTGCGGCGGGGCACCAGCTACGGCGCCCCGTGCGAGGCGGAGACGGAACTCGCCGAGCTGGTCGTCGAGGCCGTGCCGTCGGTGGAGATGGTGCGGTTCACCTCCAGCGGCACCGAGGCGGCCATGAGCGCCCTGCGGCTGTGCCGCGGGGCCACCGGCCGGGACGTGGTGGTGAAGTTCGCCGGCTGCTACCACGGCCATGTCGATGCCCTGCTGGTGTCCGCCGGCAGTAGCGCCCTGACGCTGGGGGTGCCGAACAGTCCTGGCGTCACCGCGGGGGCGGTGCGGGACACGGTGGTGCTGCCGTACAACGACCCGCAGGCGTTCGCCGACCTGTTCGCCGCCCGCGGCGACGAGATCGCCGGCGTCATGGTCGAGCCGGTGGTCGGCAACATGGGACTGGTGGTGCCGACGGTGGAGTTCCGCCGCGAGCTTCGCCGGCTCACGCACAAGCACGGCACGGTGCTGATCTACGACGAGGTGATGACCGGCTTCCGGCTGAGCTACGCCGGCGCCCAGGGGCTGCTCGGCGACACCCCGGACGTGACCGCCTTCGGCAAGGTGATCGGCGGCGGCTACCCGGTCGGCGCCTACGGCGGCCGGGCCGACCTGATGCGGCACGTCATGCCGGCCGGCAAGGTGTTCCAGGCCGGCACCCTGTCCGGCAACCCGGTGGCGATGGCCGCCGGCATCGCCACGCTGCGGGAACTGAAGCGGACCGACCCATACCAGCGACTCGACGCCCTCGGGGCGCGGCTGGAAGCGGGGCTGCGGCGGGCGGCGGCCGGGCTGCCGCACCAGCTCAACCGCGTCGGCAGCATGTGGACGCTGTTCTTCACCGGCACGCCGGTGACGGACCTGGCCACGGCGACGACCAGCGACACCGCCCGCTTCGCCCGCTTCTTTTGGGGCATGATGGACCGCGGCTTTTACCTACCGTGCAGCCAGTACGAGGCGTCGTTCCTGTCCGCGGCCATGACCGACGGCGAGATGGACGGGCTGGTGTCGGCGGCCGGCGAGGTGTTGTCCGGTCTGGGCGCGCGGCCAGCGTAAGCTGGTCCGGTCCGGGCTGCACGCGCACCCATTGCCGGACCAGCTCACGCTGGCCGCTCGCCTTCCCCTCTCTCGCCCACGCCGGTATCCTCTCGCCATGCTGCAAGTCTTGTTCACCATCCCCAACCCGCTCGGCACCGGCGGCCTGCCGGTGCCCGGGTTCGGGCTGATGCTGCTCCTCTGCTTCGTGCTGACGGCGTTCGTCTGGGGGCCGCGGCGGGCGGAGAAAATCGGACTGCCCAAGGACAAGCTGGCCGACCTCGGCGTGTGGCTGTTCCTGGCCGGCATCGCCGGCGCCCGGCTGCTGTACATGGTGCAGTACCGCCACCAGTTCGCCGGCCTGACCTGGCCCCAACTGGCCGGCGAGTTCGTCAGCATCTGGAACGGCGGCATCGTCTTCTACGGGTCGATGGCCGGCGGGGTGGTCGGCTACGTCCTGTTCCGGCGGACGGTCCTCAAGAAGTTCGGCGTCAAGGACTGGCAACTGGCGGACGTGATCGCCCCGCTCATCGCCCTCGGGCTGGCGGTCGGCCGCATCGGCTGCTACCTGAACGGCTGCTGCTGGGGCCAGCCGGCGTGCGTGGAGTGCCAGCCCATGCCGCTGCCGCCGGCCCTCGGCCAGTTCCCGGTGCTGCCGGCCCTGAGCCGCAAGCAGGTGTGCGAGCCGGCCACGGCCAGCGACCGGCTGCCCGAGATCCGCGGCCTCCAGACGGCCACCGGCTTCACCCTAACGCCGCGACCGCAGTCGGCGACAACCGGCGACCCGCGGGGGGTGGTCGCGGCCGTCGAACCCGGCTCGGCGGCCGAGGCGGCCGGGCTAAAGCCGGGCGACCGCATCATGGGCGTGAACGGCGGGCCGAACCGGGTGGTGCTGGAACTATCCGGCCCACCGGCCGTGGTCGAGCCGGCGAAGGCCGACCTGGTCGGCTTCGGCGGGCTGGCCCTGCCATCGGCCGGCACCGACGCGTATGCGGTCAGCCGGGTGGCGTTCACCGACCCGGCGGCCTTCGCCGGCAAGCTGCCAGTGGCGGCCGGGCTGAACGTGTACGCGCACGACGACCTGTGGGAGCTGGCCCGGGACTGGCCCCGCGGCCGCAACCGCCTCGACCTGGAAGTGGAGCGGGCCGGCGAGCGGGTGAGCCTGTCGTTCATCCCGCGGACGGTGCCGTTTTTCGCCACCCAGCTCTACGAAACCGTCAGCATGGTGCTGCTCATCGGGGTGCTGGTCGCCTTCCAGCCGTTTCGCCGGCATGACGGGCAGGTGCTGGTAGTGCTGATGGTCGGGTACTCGTGCCACCGCTTCTTGAACGAGGCCATCCGCATCGAACCGACCTACGCCCTCGGGCTGACGCTGTCGCAGTGGATCAGCCTCGGCTTCCTGCTCGGGGCCGGACTTCTGGAAGGCTACTTACGGCTGACACAGCGGCCGTTGCCGCCCGGCCCGCAACCGCTTGGGGCAGCGGCGCAACCGGCCTGACCCGAATCCGCGGAAAATTCGGGTCCAGAAGCGCCCCCCGCCCGTCGATATAAGTGAAGCGGGCGGTAGCTGCCGACCGCGCTCGGAGACCGCACGATGGCCGTCACCCCGTTCCGCCCGTCCGTCTGTGTACTCGAAGCCCGGGACGTGCCCGTGACCGGAGTGACGCCCGCCCAGGTGTTCGCGGCCATCGACTTCGTGAACGCCACCCCGGCCGTGCTGAAATACTTCGACGACAACCTCGACTTGGCTCGGGCGGGTGGGGCCGGCCGGGCCGCACTGTCCGCGTCCGACCTCAACCGCGGGGCGGCCGACACGCTGTCGAAGTTCGTCCAAGACGCCCGGGAGGTGGCCGCCGCCAACCCGGCTGCGGCCGGCACCCTGAACGAACTGATCGCCTCTTCGTCGGCTCTGGTCGCCCAGGCGAACGCTAACGCCATCGTCGCCGAGGCCCTGGCCAACCGGCTGGGCACCGTCCGCCCGACCCCGCCGCCGCCGCCGCCGACCGGGGTGGGCGACACCCCCATCGTCCCGAATCCGGACCAGAACGGGACGACCCCGGTTACCCCCACGCCGCCGACTAACCCCGTCCCGCCGGCCGACGGCTCGCAGATTACAGCCACCCTTCCGTTGCTCACCGACCCGGGATTCACGGCCGTCGGCACGCAGGGGCTGCGGGTCAAGGATGTGCGGGTGGGGGAGGGGGCCGTGGCCACCTCGACCAGCAGTGTGACGGTCCGCTACCGCGGGTTCCTGGTGTCCAACGGCACGTCGTTCGACAACAACGTGGGGACCAGCAGCCCGCTGTCGGCCGTCCTCGGACCGACCCCGACGGTCATCCAGGGGTTCGCCCAAGGGGTGGCCGGGATGAAAGTGGGCGGCATCCGGGACATCGACATCCCGTCCGAACTCGGCTACGGCGCCGCCGGTTCCGGCACCAGCATCCCGCCGAACAGCCGGCTGGTGTTCGAGGTGCAACTGGTGTCGGTGGTCTAGCCGCGGCTGAACGCCGGCCGCCGCGTGGCCGCCGGCCGTGGGGCTGGCTCGGGACGGGTCGGCCCGCCGACGAACCGGGCTAGCCGGTTCAGGCCTTCCCGCAGCCGGCCCGGGTCGGTTGCCACGCTCAGGCGGACACGGGTAGCGCCCCCCGGTCCGTACAGGTCGCCGGGGCCGAACCGCACCCCTTCGGCGGCCAGCAACTCTTCGGCGAACACCCGACCCCTGCGACGCACGTCCGCCCACAGGAACGGGCCGTCGGCCGGCTCGTCTACCGTGAAGCCGAGCGACCGGAGCCGGTCAACCGTGGCCCGCCGGGTGTCGGCCAAGCCGTCTGACGGCCGGGCGTCGGTCAGCACCCGCCACGCCGCTTGTTGACACACGCCCGGCACCGGCCCGTATGTCAGCGTCTGGGCCAAGCCGCACGCCTCGATCAGCGGCGTTGGGCCGGTCAGCCAACCCACTCGGAGCGATCCGAACCCGCTGGCCGTCAGCGAGCCGGCGACCAGCGTGCGGGCCGGGGCGAGGTCGGCCAGTCGGTCGCCGGGGGCGTCCGGGCGGCGGTAGGTTTCGTCCACGTACAGTAGCACGTCGGACCGCTCGGCCGCCCATCGCAATCGGTCGGTGTCGTCGGCCGCCAGCGGTAGACCGATCGGGTTGCCGGGGTCGGCGACAGCTACGAGTGCCGCCCCCCGCATGGCCCGGGACAGGGCGTCGAAGTCGAGCCGCAGCCGGCCGCCCTCGGCGTGCGTCGGCACCCACCGCACCCGGGCACGGCCGGCGGCCGACGCGAGGGCGAACAGCGGCGAACACGGGGCCAGCAGCACCACCGGCCGCCGGCCGACGAACGCGGTCAGTGCAGCTCGGAAGGCGCCGGCTGCCCCGTACGTCACGAGTACGTCGCCGGCGAGTCCGGTCGTCTCGGCGACGGCTTCCCGCAGGGCCGGTAGCCCGTGGGGCGGGGGCGGGCCGAAGCGGTCGGGTGTCACCCGCAGCGGCGGCGCGTCGGCCGACGCGGTGGGGCTGTTAAGGTCGAGAACAGCCGGGTCGCCGGGCGGCGTCAGAAACGGATCGTCCAGGCGATCAAACGGGGCGGCTTGCAATCCGGCTGTCAGCCGCGGCCAGACCGCACCGAGCGTCGCCCGGCGAGCGTCGGACAAGCGATGATACCCCTTGGCGCGTGCGACCAGTTGCTGGGCGAAGCGTGGCAGTCTCATTCCCGGCCTCCGTGCCTGTGTCGCATCCGCATCTTCGCCGATCACCGGCCGCACTTGCAACCCGGACTGTCAACCCGGCCCGTGCCAGGACTCGTGTCAACTGAGCGACAGAAAGCCCAGGTTTGGGCAGAATTCCGCCCATTCCCGACCGGCCGGCGGTTGATCCCCGGGGGTAGCCGGGTAATCGTGTCCCTACGGAAGTGACCCCCGCCGTGCCGTCCGCGGCCGGGTTCGCCGCGGCCGGGTTGAGATCGTCTGATGCCCCGACCGAAGCCCGCCCGGCCGACCGGCAACCACCTGCTCGACCGCCTGCCGGCCGCGGAGCTGGACCGCCTGCTGTCCGACGCCGAGTGGGCCACCTTCGACACCCGGGCCGTGGTGTACGCCATCGGGGCCGTCGGCCAGCCGGTGTACTTCCCCAGCTCGGCCGTGTTCTCGCTGCTGCTGCCACTCGCGGACGGCCACGAGGTGGAGGTGGCGGTGGTGGACGGGGAAGGGTTCCTCGGCATCCCGGCCGTGTTGGGGCTGGACACCCAGCCGCTGCGGGCGCTGGCCCAAGTCGGCGGGCAGTGCGTGCGGGTGCAGGCCGACGGCTTCCGGGCCGCCCTGCGGGAGTGCGAGGTGCTCGACGCCCTGGTGCGGCGGTACCTGGCCGTGTCCTGGCAGACGGCCAACCAGAACATCGCCTGCAACCAGCGGCACGCCGTCCGCGAGCGGACCTGCCGGTGGCTGCTGAGCGTCCACGACCGGGCCGCCGCCGACGAGTTTGCGATCACCCAGGAGACGCTGGCCGCTATGGTCGGGGCCAGCCGGCAGAAGGTGACGGTGGTGGCCGGGGGCCTCCAGCGGGCCGGCATCATCCGCTACCAGCGGGGCCGCTTGCGGGTGGCCGACCGGCTCGGGCTGGAGAAGCAGAGCTGCGAGTGCTACCGGGTGCTACGAGCTGCATATGAGCTACTCACCCTGTAGGGCACGGTTCACCGTGCCTTGCCCGCCGGCACGGTGAACCGTGCCCTACAGATGCGGACACCCGTCAAACAGCAACGGCAACATCCACGGTCGTAGCCTGTGTAGCGACCGTTGCCTAGAATTGCGGCCACGGCCGGGCCGTCGGCGGATGGGTCGAACCGTTCGGTCGGGTCGGGCACGGGTCGTCCTCGCTAAGATCGACCCCACGGGGGATCGGCCATGAAGCGGGTGCGGGTCGGCAACGGGTGCGGGTTCTGGGGCGACAACCTCGACGCCCCCGCGCGGTTGGCGGCCGGCGGCCGACTCGACTACCTGACCCTGGAATATCTGGCCGAACTCACCATGTCCATCCTGGCGCTGTTGCGGCAGCGCGACCCGCAGGCCGGCTACGCCACCGACTTCCTCCAGGTACTCGACCAACTGGCCCCCCACCTTCAGGCCCAACCGGGCTTGAAAGTGGTCACCAACGCCGGCGGCATGAACCCCCGGGCGTGCGGCCAGAAGGCCCGCGAAGTGCTGGCCGGACACCACCTGACCCGGCGGGTCGGGGTGGTGTCCGGCGACGACCTGCTGCCCCGCATCGACGAGCTGCTGGCCGCCGGCCACGCTTTCAATCATTTGGACACCGGCGAACCGATCACGGCCGTCCGCGACCGGCTGGTGAGTGCCAACGCCTACCTCGGCAGTCGGCCCATCGCAGACGCGCTGAAGCTCGGGGCCGAGGTAGTGGTGACGGGGCGGGTGGCCGACGCCTGCCTGACGGTCGGCCCGCTGCTGCACGAGTTCGGCTGGGCCGACGACGCCTGGGACGTGCTCGCCGCCGGCAGCACGGCCGGCCACCTGATCGAGTGCGGGGCGCAGGCCACCGGCGGGCTGTGGGTGAACGCCGACGAATCGACCCGGCTGGCCGAGGTCGGCTACCCGATCGCCGAGGTGGCCGCCGACGGCACGTTCACCGTCTCCAAGCCGGCCGGCAGCGGCGGGGCGGTCAACCGCGAGACGCTGGCCGAGCAACTGCTGTACGAGGTCGGCGACCCGGCCCGCTACCTGACCCCGGACGTGACCGCCGACTTTACCGCCCCGACGTTCGCCGAAACCGGGCCGGACGTGGTGGCCGTGACCGGCTGCCGCGGCACGCCGGCCACCGGCTTCTACAAGGTGTCGTGTGCCTACCGCAGCGGGTTCGCGGCGAGCGGGACGCTGGTGTTGGTCGGCCCCAGGGCGGCGCGAACGGCCCGGCTCAGCGGCGCCATCCTGCTCGACAAGCTGCGACAAGCGGGTGTCGCACCGGAGCATTCGCTGGTCGAGGTGTTGGGGGCGGGGGACGTGTTGCCGGGCGTGCTGCCGGCGGCCGACCCGCCCGAGGTGGTGTTGCGGGTCGCCGTACGGGACGCGCGGAAGGCCGTCGTCGAGCGGTTCGGCAAGGAGTTCGCCCCGCTCGTGACGAGCGGCTTCGCCGGCACCGGCGGCTACACCACCGGCCGCCCGCAGACGCGGGAGGTGTTCGCCTACTGGCCGGCCCTGGTGGCGAAGTCGGTGGTGACGCCGCGGGTCGAACTGCTCGGGTAGCACTCGCCAGCGCTAGCGAGGCGTGTTTGGGAGGCCATACGTCGCGGCCCACTTCGACGGTTGCCCCGGCAGGGTGACGCCGGGAACCTCCCGGTCTTTCTCCCTCGCCAGTCGCATTAGCAGGTCCGGGTAGTCGGGCCACTTGCCCTTCACCGCGTCCAGCCGTTTGCGGTCGGTGTCGCTCAGTTCGGCCAGCACCGCTTCGACCGCCTCCGGGAGCTCGCCGGGCCGGCACGGGCCGAACCCGTCGGTCGGCACCGGCAGCAGCTTCTTGCCGCCCAACTGCCCCGCAGCCGTCCGGGCGAACTCCGGCCACTTGCCAACGGCCGGCAGCTTCTCCAACTGGGTCAGCACTCGCTGCGGCAGCTTCAAGTCGGCCAGGTCGCGGGGGTGGACGACCGCCGGCTTGGCCCGCGGCTTCGGCAGCGACGGGTGCCGGTCGGCCAGCCGCCACACCCCGAGGCCGTACAGGAACCATTGCCCGTCCCGGGCCGCCAGGTCGTGCCGTGCCCGCAGGTCGGCCAGCTCCGCCGGGTTGAGCCGGCACGACTCGTCCGGCTTGCCGGCCGGTGCCGCCCGCAGCACCGACTTCACAAACTCGTCCACCTGTTCGGAGCCGCCGGGCTGGTCGAACGGGAACGGCTTGGCGGCGGTCAACGTCCGCCAGTGATCGCTGGCCGTAACCCACTCGGCGTCGGCGACCCGCTCGGCGGCGCGGCCGTCGGCCAGTAGTTGCAGCCGCTCGTCCGTCCGCAGGGCCGGTAGCCGCTCCCGCGTCCGGGCCGGCAGCGCCTCCCGCCGGGCCGTCAGCACGGCGTCCTCGACGGCCGTCAGTCGGGCCTCGGCCGTCCGGGCCGTCAGCACCTTCGCCCGCTCATCGGCCGGCAGCCGCTGGAGCCAGCCGGCGTACCGCTCCAGCACCCGGCGGAGCCGGTCCCGTTCGGGCGGCGGCAGTGCGGACAGGTCGGCGTGCAAGGTGCGGATTTGCCGCTGGCGGGTTGGCGGCAGCGACTGAAAGGTGGCCAGCAACTTGTCCCGCACGTCGGGGGACGGATCGGCCGGTGCGAACCCGCCGGCGGGTTCGGGCGGGAAGTGGTCGGCCGCATCCAGCCGGCGGACGAACGCGAGGTCATCGGCTCCGAGGTACAGCGGCAGCGCCTCGATGGCCGGCAGGTCGGCCACCGCCGGCGTCGCGGTTTCACCCGAACGCACGGCCAGCCGGGCCGTCGCCCCGCCCAGCCCGGCGAGCAGCACCACGGCTGCGGCCGCCAGCCAGCCCCACCGCCGTGGCCGGGCCGGTGGCAGGGCGGCGGTGGACCCGCCGGGCACCTGCAACCGCGTCACCGTCCGGGCGGTGAAGTCTGCCGGTGCGTCCGGGCGGGGCAGGGCGTCGAGCAGGGCGAACGACCGGCGGAAGGCGTCGGCTTTTTTGCGGAGGGTCGGGTCGGCGGCCAGCCGGGCTTCCACCGCCCCGCTGGCCTCGTCGTCCAGCTCGCCGTCCAGGTAAGCGATCAGGTCGGCGTCCGGCAGCGGGTCAGGCATCGTCGCCCTCGATGTACGGGGTGAGGGCGGCCCGCAACTGCTCCCGCGCGCGGCACAGCAGACTCTTCACGGCCGGCACCGTCAGCCCCATGACGGCCGCGATGTCGGCGTACCCCATGTCCTCGAACTTGTTCAGCACCACGGCCAGCCGCTGGCGGTCGTTCAGCGTGTCCAGCGCCCGCTGCACCGTCTCGGCGAGTTCCTTGTGATCCAACCCGGCCGCCGGGGGGGCGGTTCCGGCGGTCGGCTGGAAGCCCGGCTGCGACCCGCTCGCGGAGGGGTCGGCGTCCAGCCGGACGGCCGGCTTCCGCTTGCGGTCCCGCAGGGCGTTCAGGGCCAGGTTGTTGGCGATGGTGAACAGCCAGGTGGCGAACCGGGCCGTCGGCGTGTACTTGTGCCGGGTGCGGTACACCCGCAGAAACACTTCCTGGGCCAGGTCTTCGGCCTCCTCCCGCCGGCCGACGATCGGGTGGAGGACGGCTAGCAGCCGGTGCTGGTACTTGTCCACCAGTTCGGCGAAGGCGGAGCGGTCGTCCCCGCGGACGCGCACCATCAGCCCCACGTCCGGGTCGCGGGCGGTCATGACGGCGGTGGTTTGGCCGGTCATGGTCGAACAGTGCAGAGTGATGAGTGCAGAATGCAGAGTAGAGAACATGGCGCTGGGCCACACCCGGTGTTAGACTCTGCAGTCGTCACTCTGCACTCTGCACTTCCCGGGCGGCGTCCCGCCGCAACTGGCCACAGGCGGCGTCGATGTCGGCCCCCCGCCGCTGCCGCACGGTGACGCTCACGCCGGCCGTCCGGAGGGTGTCGATGAGGCCCTGGAGGTCGCCCGGGTGCGGGCTGCGGAACGGCAGCCCCGGCACGTCGTTCCACGGGATCAGGTTGACGTGCGCCTTGCGGCCCCGCAACAGCCCGGCGAGCTGGCGGGCGTGCAGCGGCTGGTCGTTCACCCGGCCGAGCACGACGTACTCGTACGTGACCTGCCGGCCGGTGGTGGCGAAATAGTGGTCGGCGGCGGCCAGGATTTCGGAGATGCCCGTGCCCTTGTTGGTCGGCACGATCCGGGTCCGCAGCTCGTCGTTCGGGGCGTGCAGGCTGACCGCCAGGTTGTACTGCTTGTCGATCTCGGCCAGCCGCCGCATCTTGGCCGGCAGGCCGACGGTGCTGATGGTGACGTGCCGGGCGCCGATGTCGAGACTGCCCTTCTGCCCGGCCACCGCCAGGGCGGCGAGCAGGCTGTCGAGGTTGGCCAGCGGCTCGCCCATGCCCATGACGACCACGTTGGTCAGCCGCGGGGCGCGCTCGCCGGTGGCGGCCGGGTCGGTCAGGTTGCGGAGGCGGACGAGCTGTTCCAGAATCTCGCCGGCGGTCAGGTTGCGGTCCATCCCGTTCAGCCCGCTGGCACAGAACACGCAGCCCATGCCGCAGCCGACCTGGGTGCTGATGCAGGCCGTCGCCCGGCCGTTGTCCTGGATCAGCACGCACTCGATCTGCCGGCCGTCGGCCAGCCGGAGCAGCAGCTTGTGCGTACCGTCGCCGGCTTTCAGGTGCTTGTCCACCGCCGTGCCGAGCGGCGTGAAGGCGGTCGCCAGTTCGGCCCGCAGCCCCTTCGGCAAGTCGGTCATCTGGTCGAAGTCCGTGGCCCGGCGTTCCAACACCCAGCGGCGAATCTGGCCCACCCGCATCGGCGGCTGACCCCGCTCGGCCAGCCAAGCCCGCAACTCCTCGGGCGGCAGGTCCAGGAGCGGGCGCACCGACGGCGGGGCGGCGGGCGTGACGGGCAACGACAGTGCGGCAGACATGGGGGCATTCTAATGCCGACTTCTGGTTCGGCCAAGCCGGTCGCTTGACGGGCGGGGCGGCAGGGTTTAGCTTGTCCCCCACCCAAAGCCCGGCCGGCGACGGCCGAACTACCCGGTATTCCCCCGAGGCCGTGCCCATGTCCACCGTCCCGCCGAGCATCCCCACCATTCCCCCGGCCTCCTCCAACCGGGAGGAGATCAAGCTCATCTCGCACAGCAACCTGTTCTACTGGTGGCCGGTGTGGGCGTCGGCCCTGTTCCTGGCCGCCTGGACGGCTGCCGAGGGGCACCGCATGGCCATCGTGCCGAGCGGCACCAGCGTGTCAGTTGACGCGATCGCCGGCACGTACACCATCAAGGTGCCGCCCGGCCAGACCACCCGATCGCTGGAGGACGCGGTGCGGGTGTCCGGCACCAGCGAACCCACCTTCCGCCCGCGGGTCAGCCAGCAGTCGTGGCTGGGCGCTCTGTTCATGGTGGTGCTGCTGGTGACCATTTTCGTCACCAACGTGCCCCTCCGGGGGCTTTGGACCTTCCTGAGCCTGGCCCTCGTCGTGGTGCTGGCGCTGTTCCTCAGTCTGCTCAAACTCTGGGATGTGATTTTCGACCGTATTGCCGCCCTACACATTCACATCAACATGGCCGGCTACCTGTTCATCGGGGTGGTCGTGTTCATCATGTGGGCGGTGTCGGTGTTCGTGTTCGACCGGCGGACGTACATTATCTTCACCCCCGGTCAGATTCGGGTGTGTGAACACATCGGCGACTCAGTCATGGCCTACCCTACTGCCGGCGTCACCCTGGAGAAGCTGCGGGACGACATCTTCCGTCACTACATCCTGGGATTCGGCAGCGGTGACCTGGTGGTGAAAACGGGCGGCGGGGCCAGCCGCGAAATTCGGATGCCGAACGTCCTCGGCATCGGCTGGCAGCTAAAAGAGGTGGAGAACGTGCTGGCGTCAGTGAAGGTGGCGTGACCGGCGGGCGAAAGCCCACCCCCGGCCGGGGGTGGGCTTGTGGCCGTCACTCCCCGAGCGGCTCTTTCACGAGCTGGATGTAGTAAGTGCCCTTCTTCTCCTCGGCCCGTTCGGCCATGAACTTCTCGGCGTCCGCCTTGTGGGCGTAGGCGAACTCCTTGAGCTTCTTGGACCCGTTGTCCAGCACCACCCACACGGCCTTCATGCGGACTTCCTTGACAGCCTTCTTCCGCGGGGCGGCCTTCTTCTTCGGGGCGGCGACCACCTTCTTGGCTTTCGGCTTCTTCTTCTTCGGCGCCCCGTCCTCGTCGTCGCCCCCGTCGTCGTCGTCGTCGGCCTCTTCCTCTTCCACCTCCTCCGCGGCATCCTTCTCCTTGTCAGCGTCGCGGGACTCGGCGGCCTCGGACTGGGCGCGGAGGTCGGAGCGGTTGAGTGTACGCTTGCGGGCCATCTTCCCCTCGGCGGGCAGAGCTGCGGGCAAAGTCTGAACCGTCAGCCTATCGGCCGGACGTGCGCGGGACAAGCGGCCGGCTCACACCCACCCCCGCCGGCGGAAGTAGGCCAGCGCCGCGGCCCCCATCACGGCCATCGCCCCGAGGGCCAGCCAGAACCCGTTTCCGGCGTCCTTGCCCGGCAGCACCTCGAAGTTCATGCCGTAAATGCCGGCCAGCAAATTCATGGGCAGCAGCACCGTCGAGATGACGGTCAGCACCTTCATCGTCTCGGACAGCCGGTTGTTGACGGCCGCCAGGTGGGCCTGCATGAGGTCGCTGACCATCTCCCGGGCGCCCTCGGTCAGTTCGGTGTACCGGCTCAGGTGGTCGTACACGTTGCGGTAGTAGGCCACCTCCCGGGCGTCGATCAGGGCGAACTCGCCCCGCACCAGCCGGGCCAGCACCTCCCGCTCCAGGACGAGCGTCTTGCGGAGGAACGACACCTGCCGCTTCAGGTGCAGCAGGGTCGCCAGCACCTTCGGGTCGGGCCGCCGGAACACCCGCCCCTCCAGCTTGTCCAGCCGATCGCCGATGCGTTCCACCACCGGGGCGTACTCGTCCACCATGTTGTCGAGGACCAAGTGGAACAGGTAGTCCGGCCCCCGCTTGGTGCAGTCCGGGTGCCGGCCGACGAACTCCCACACCGTGGTGACGGCCGGCAGCGGGTCGTAGTGGTGGGTGACGAGGACGGCGTGGGTGATGACCGCCGACAACTGCGGGCGGACCAGCCGGTTCGGCCGCGGCGGCTTGGCGGCCGGGTCGGTCGGCACGTCGGTCAGGGCGGTCGGCAGCGGGTTGGCGATCACCAGCAGGTAGTCGGGGAACTCCTCGGCCTTCGGCAGGTGGCCGCCTTCGGTCGGGTCGCGGCGGGGCTTGGTCACGTCGGCGAAGGTGAGCGAGTGGACCGGCAGGAACTGCCGGAGCACCCGCGCCTCCTCCTCGGGCGTCGGATTCTCCAGGTCGATCCACACGGCCGCATCGGCCGGCAGGTCGGCGGCGGTGGGCGGCAGGGCATCGGCCGACGATTCGGCGGCGTGACCGGCCGCGTCCCAGCGGACGACCCGGATCATTTGCCGCCCGGGGTGAACGACCCGGTCGTAATCTTGTCGCCCGTCACCATCTTGGTTTTGGTATTGTAAACCACCTGCTTGCCCCGGGTGTAATCGATGGTCTTGCCGCCGACCCCGCGCTGTCGCCGCTCCAGGGCAGCCTGCCGGGCCTCGTCCCCGTCGAACACCACCGTTTCTCGCTGGAACCGGATGGTCGGGGCGGCCCCACGGTAGTCATCGCTCTCGGCCTCGGCCGACCCGGTGGCGGTCATCCGCTGGTCGGCCGGGTCGCCCGGCTTGAGCTTTTGGCTGGATACCTCCAGCTTCGCGTCGCAGATCACCGACACAGTGCCCGGCGGCGGGCTGCTCGGCTCGAACACCAGGTTCAGGTCGTCGGTCGGGGTCTGCCACACCCGCGCCCCGTCGGGGAAGGTGGCCGACTGGAACAGCTTGGCCTGGTCCAACCCGTCCATGCGGGTGGCGAACTTCACCCACGTCAGCTTCATCGTCTCGCCGGGGGCCGGCTTCGCGCCGCCGCTCGGCTGCACGGCCACGAACCCGCTGTCGCTCGACCCCGCCTGGAGGATGCGCAGCTCGCCCTCGCCGGACGCCCGGAACTGCTGCTCGCGGCGGGCGTCGTCGTTGATCATCTCCAGCGCCTTGCACTCGATCCGCTGGGCGCGGGTGAGCTTGCGGGTCTTGCGGTCGAGCGTCTCTTCCAGGTACACCACGGTGCGGTCGAGCGGGCCGGGGGTGGCCCCCAACTCGTCGTCCGGCTTCGGCACGCACATGGCGCGGCGGAGTTTGGCCGCCTCCTTCTTGTCCTTGTCGTCGGCTTGCCGCCGCATCTGGCTGAAGTACACCGGGCGGTCGAAGTCCACGTCCATCTGGTGGCAGAACACGGCGGTACGGCTCCAGGTCGGGTCGTCGGCCGGGGTCGCCGGGGTCTGGGTGGCGACGGGCAACAGTCCCGGGCGGAACCCGACCGGCCGGGGCACCACCGCCCCCTTCGGCCGGAAGTTGCCGCGGTCCGGCGTCTGCACGGCCTTCACCGCCCCGCGGAACTCGGAGTGCGCATTGGCCCCCTCGAACCGCATGTCCTTCGACCAGGTGACTTCCAGCTCGGTCGGCCGGTCGGCCGGCCGGTCGCCGCCGCCGAGGTCGGTCGTGCTGGGCATCCGCAGCAGGCCGGGGCCGTCCACCGCCACGGCGTTGTTCGGCTGGTCGATGGTGACGTGCGGGCCGATGATGGTCGTCGTCTCGAAGTGGACCTCGGCTTTGGTCAGCGGGGTGCCGGTGACCACCATGACCGACCCGGCCCGGCCCTGGGTCAGGTTGAGCGTCTGACCGGTCACGTCCAGGCCGCGGGGGGTCGTGGCCGGGTCGGCCGGCTCCTGGTGGACCACCACCCGGTCGTCGCAGCGGGCACGCTCCATCTCGTACTTGAGGCCCGGGGGGGTGCCCTTTTTGGCCGGGTCGGCCGGCAGCGGGTATCGCAGCACCCACGTCTCGACCGCCCGCGCGGATAGCAGGATGGGCTGCTTCTTCTCGGCCGGCTTGGCGGCGAGAGCGGGCGGTGGCGTGCCGGCATCCGGTTTCGTTGCGGGTGAGGTATTGACGGCCACGGCGGCGGGCGTTGGCTGCGGCGTCGGGATGAGCGGGGCGACCGCCGGGCCGACCGGCATCGGGCCGTCCCGGAACCAGACGGTGAGCTGGTCCACCGGCGGCTGGCCGGCCATGCCGACCTCCAACTCCGGCGACCGGCTGACCACGTCCCGCACCGCCAGCAGCCGCTGCGGCAGGGCGTTCGGGCTGCCATCGGCCTTCTTCTCGGCCTTGTCGCCCGGGGCCAGCCACAGCCAGAGGCGGTCGGCGGTCAGGGTGAAGTCGGCCTTGGTGTCGCGGAACTCGCCGCCACCTTCGAACTTGAGCAGGTCTTGCACCTGGGTGCCGACCGTGTCCTTCTGCTGGACGAGCGACTTCTTCCAGGTGGCCGTCAGCGTGGTGTCGTTGCTGGCGGCGTCGAACAGCGACATGCGGCCGGGGCCGCGGACCTCGGTCAGTGAACTCTTCTCCCCCGGCTTCTGGCCCGGCTGTGGGGGCGGCGGGTCGGTCGCGGTCATCACGATCTCGGCCGGGGTGTCGGCGGACCCGCCCTCCAGCTTGTTCTGCTCCTTCTTAGCCACCACCGGCGCCCCCCGCAGCACGGTCACGGTGGTGCGGGCGGCCGGGGTGTTCTTGTAGTTCAGGTACGTCCCCTGGGCACTGAACCCCTCGGCGGCCAGCGACAGGAAGACGTGCTCGCTGGTGGCCGTCAGCTCCTTGATGGCCATGCCCTCGCCGGCTTGTTTGTCCTTGTCCGGGCCGCCGAAGAAGTCCACCAGCAGTTGCTTGCACACCAGGTCGTCCAGTTTGCCGGTGGCCCCGATGCGGGTGACCGTGACGTTGTTCGGCCGGGCCGGGTCGGCCCCCGGGGCGGTGTCGAACCGGGCGTTGCCCCGCTCGAAGTCGTACCGGAACGGGCCGCTCGTCTCGATCACCAGCAGGGATTTGTCGGCCAGCTTGCGGGCGGCGGCCACGCCGTCGGCCAGCCCGCCGGCCAGCGGGGCGGCGAGCGCGAGGTTCGGCTTGGCGGCCGCCGGCGGGGCGGTGCTACCGGGCATCCCGCCGCCGCCGTCGGTCCACAGGTTGATCTGCACGCCCTCGTCGAGTTGGATCAGCCGCACCCCGCCGTACCCGGTGTTGTTCCGCTTGTCCGGCCCGTCGGTCTTGGGCCTCAGGTAAATCTTCATGCCGGTGGCGGTCATGGTCGGCGGCGGCAGGCTCAGCCCGTTCACCATGTCGGCCACCACGCCCCGGCCGCGGAGGGCGTCGCCATTGAGCAGGGGCAGGGCGTCGGTACCTGGCGGCAGCGGCCGGGGCAGGTTGCGGCAGTCGATGATGTCGGTCGGGGCGGCCGTCCACACCTGCGGGGCGTCGGCGGCCTGCGGCTTGGCGTCGGCCGACTGGTAGAACAGGGGACCCGGGGTGCGGAACAGCAGCCGCTCGTTCGGGTCGGCCGACCGCTGGTTGCTCGTCACCCAGATGCGGCCGCGGCGGGGGTCGGCGGTCGGCAGGTCCGGCTTGCTCACCAGCTCCATGCCGACCAGGTTGGCTTTGCTGATGTCTTGCGGGCCGGTCACCGGTCGGTCGAACTGCATCAGGCACTCGTCGGCGTGGAAGGTGCTGATCTCCTCCACCTCGCCGGCCGGGTGCTTGACCCGCTTGCCGGCGTCGGCGAAGAGGCCGACGCTGCACGGGCTGACCCGCACCAGCGGGCTGGCCTCCCGGCCGAACTCCGGCTGGCCGGTGGCGAACACCAGCCCCTTGTCCCGCTCCTCGAACTTGAATTTGTACTGCAGGCCGTCGCCCACCTCCGGCGAGTTGGCCCCGAACGCCCGGACGAGTTGCTGCTGGGTCGGCGACGGCGGCTGCGGCTCGATGGGGGCGGCGGCGTCGGCCGGGGTGAGGTACTCGGCCGGCAGTTGGGGCAGGCCGTCCACCCGGCCGACGGTGGTCTGGAGGTAGGCGACGAACGCCCCGGCGAAGGCCGCCACGGCGACGAATAGGACCAGCAGTCGCCGCGGCGTCCACATGCGTCAGCCCCTCAGCCGGCCGGCTTGTGGCCGGCAATCAGGGCGTCCCAGACCCCCTGACCCTTGAGCAAGAACTCGACCACCTCGCGGACGGCCCCCTGGCCGCCCCCAAGCATGGTAACGTGGGCGGCCGCCGCCCGCACCTCCGGGCAGGCGTCGGCGACGGCGACCGCCACCCCGCACGCCCGCAGCACCGGCAGGTCGGGCAGGTCGTCGCCGACCGCACAGCACTCGTCCGGCGTGACGCCCAGTTCCCGCAACACCTCGGCCAGCGCCGCCGCCTTGTCGTCCCGCCCGAGCAGCACCGGCGCGACGTGCAGCTCGCCCATCCGCCGCTCGACCGCCTTCGACCGCCGGCCGCTGATGACGGCCGCACGGAACCCGGCCAGCCGCCACACCTTCAGCCCGGCCCCGTCGCGGACGTGGAACCGCTTCACCTCGTCCCCGGCGTCGGTGTACGTGATGCCGCCGTCGGTCAGCACGCCGTCCACATCCAGGACGAGAACCCGCACCCGGCGGACTCGCTCGGTCAAGTCCATTTTTCACCACAGAGACGCAGAGACCACGGAGAAGACAAAACGACAGAGTCAAAACAAGGTTCAAAACTGCTCTAAAACTTGTTTTGACTCTTTTCTGTGCACTCTGTGTCTCCGTGGTGAACTTTCAGCTTGGGTGTGCCATCGGCCGCCGGGTCCAGGCCGATGAGATCGGTGATGTCCAGCAGGCCGACCGGCTTGTTGTCCTCGTCGAGGACGGGAAGCTCACTGAATTTGCGGCTCCGCAGGGTGTCGAACGCCTCGGTCAGCCGGGCCGTGCGGCGGATGGTGAGGGGCCGGCGGGTCATCACCTGCCGCACCGGGCGGTCGAAGGCGGCGTCGGCGTGCGACTCGAACAGCCGGGCTAGGTCGCTGTCGGTGAACAGGCCGGCGAGTGTGCCGTCGGCCTCGAGTAGCATGACGGCCCCGGTGCGGCGGCCGTGGTGGCGGACGGTGGCGAACACCTCCCGCACCGTCGCCTCGGCCGGGGCGAGCCGGAGTTCGTCGCCGCGGCGCATGTGCTGTTCGACCGTCGCCAGCTTGCGGCCGAGGCTTCCGGCCGGGTGGAAGCGGGCGAACTGCTCCGGGGTGAACTGCCGCCGCTCGGACAGGGCGAAGGCCAGGGCGTCGCCCACAGCGATCATCACCGTGGTGCTGGTGCTCGGGGCCAGGGCCAGCGGGCAGGCCTCGGTGATCGGCCCGTAAGCGATGACCGCGTCGGCCGACCGGCCGAGTGAACTGCCGCCGTTGCCGGTGACGGCGACCAGTCCGCCGCACAGCCCGCGGAGCGGGCCGAGCAGGCGGACCAGCTCTTCGCTCTCGCCGGAGTGGGACAGCAGCAGGGCCACGTCGTCCGGGTGGACCATGCCCAGGTCGCCGTGGACGGCTCGGGTGGCGTCCAGCAGGTACGACCGGGTGCCGGTGCTGTTCAGCGTGCCGACCAGCTTGCGGCCGACGTCCGCCGACTTGCCAACGCCGACCACCGCCACCCGGCCGCGGCAACCGTCGAGGGCGTCCAGCACCCGGGCGAACGAATCGGTCAGCCGGCCGGCAACCAGATGCAGGGCGTCGGCCTCGGCGTGCAGCACCCGCCGGGCGAAGCCGACGGGGTCAAACGGGGCGGCGGCCGGGACGGCAGACATTACCCGACTCTAGCCACGCCGGCCGGCGGAAGCAACTCCAGACGCCGCTACCGGATACGGGTGTAACTGAACCCGAAGGCCGGCGGGGGCGGGGCATAGTAGTACGGCCGGTAGCCCCACGGCCGCTCGTACACAACGACCGGCGGCGGCTCGGACACGATCACGGTTTGCTGCGGGCCACGGCGGACGACTGTCGGCCGGGCGAACTTGGTGTTCATCATGGCCCGCACCACCGGGTCGGGCACGGCGTTGTCGGACAACATGCGGATGTCGGCCGGGGTCAGGTCGAACCGGCTGCCGCTGGTGCGGATGTACTCGATGATCGTCTCGTCGGCCGGGCGGGTGCCGGTCGCCCCGGGCCGGCACAGGGCGATCACGTCCTCGACGGACATCGGCCCCCGCACGGGAACGGATTCGGCCTGCACCCGGCGGACGTCGGCCCGCTCCCGCTCCCGCTGGTCGGCGTCGGCCCCGACGGCCGCCCCGACCCCGGCCCCCAGCACGCCGCCGATGGCCGCCCCGGCCTCCGGGCTACCCGTCGCGGCCCCGACCAATGCCCCGGCCCCGGCCCCGATGCCGCCGCCGGCCAGCGCTCCGGTGCCGGCCATTGTCGAGCAGCCGGTGCTGAACCCGACCGCCCCGCACACCGTCAGTACCAAAAGCTTACCGCGCATGGGACTGTCCTTCCGCCGAACCCCGGGCGTGAGATCATGCCGCCGGCGGCTCGGGGGGTCAACCCCGGCCGCCGGTTGCTACACTCACTCATCGGCCGAACTTGCGCCCCGACTGGACCGTGTGATGTCGTCCGACCGGCCCGTGGACAACGCCCCGTACCTGAGCCACACCCACGGCGGGCTGACCGTCGAGGGGTGGAGCCGGGCCGCCGTCCAGAGCTACTGGCGGGTGCCGGAACTGAAGGTGGGGTTTGACCTTGGGGCGCAGCCGTGGGACTTCATGGGCACGCCCAACTGGTTCATCAGCCACGCCCATCTGGACCACCTGACCGCCCTGCCGGTGTACGTCGCCCGCCGGCGGATGATGAAAATGGACCCGCCCCGGGTGTTCGTGCCGGCCGAGTGCCTGGAGGACGTGAAGCGGCTGTTGCTCATCTGGCAGCGGCTGGACCGCGGCCGACAGAACTGCGAGCTGGTCGGGCTGGAGCCGGGGCAGGAGGTCGAACTGTCCCGCGAACTGGTGGTGACGGCGTGGAACACGGTCCACACCATCCCGAGCCGGGGGTACGTGGTCTGGGACCGGCGGCAGAAGCTGAAGGACGAGTTCATCGGGCTGCCCGGGGACAAAATCCGCGACCTTCGGCTGGGGGGTACGGCCATCACCCGGGAGGTGCGGCAGCCGCTGGTGGCGTTCACCGGCGACACCGCCCCGGCCGGGCTGGACAACTGCCCGGCCGCCTACGAGGCCAAGATTCTCATCACCGAGCTGAGTTTCATCCGGGCCAACCACCGCCGGGAGAAGATTCACAAGTTCGGCCACATGCACCTGGACGACTTCATCGAGCGGCAGGACCGGTTCAAGAACGAGCTGATCGTGGCCGCCCACTGGACCACCCGCTACCACCCGTCCGAGGTGCTGCGGCTGATGGCCAAAAAGACGCCCGACGTGCTGCGGGACCGGCTGAAGGTGTGGATTTAGGGGGCCTCCGCGCCCGACGCGCGAGCGAGGGACGCTATCCCCACGGGGAGGATAACGTCCCTCGCTCGCGCGTCCGGCTCGGAAGCCCGGCCTAAAAGACCCAAGCGACCCAGTTTCACGTGCGACTTGGTTGACGCAGCATAACCGCCGTTGCCCCGGCCGGCAGACGTGCCATGCTGACGGAGTGACATATGCCCTGACCACCATCTGGTTCGAGCGGCAGCGGTTCCTGCCGGCCGTGCTGGCAGTCGCCTTCAGCGCCGTTCTCATCGCGGTGCAAGCCGGGCTGATGCTCGGTCTGTTTTCCATGATCTCGATGCCGGTAGACCAGTCGCTGGCCGACATCTGGGTGGGCTACCCGGGGGTCCGCAGCGTGGACCTCGGCCGGCCGATCCCGGACCGCTGGACGGCCCGCGTCGCCGCCCAGCCGGAGGTGGAGCGGGTGGAAACCGCGACCATCGGGTTTAGCCTGTGGGTGCGGTCTGCCAACCGGGAGCGGCCGGCCCCGCCGGAGGTCATCACCGTGGTCGGCACCCGGCTGACACCGGACTCGCTCGGGGCGGTGCAGAAGCTCCGCGAGCAGCCCGACCTGATGAGCCGGCTGGTCGAGCCGTTCACCGTGGCCGTGGACGCCGGCGAACTCGGCCGGCTGGGCGTCACCCGGGTGGGCGAGTCGGCCGAGGTGTACGGCCACCGGGTCCGCATCGTCGGGCTGGTGAACGGCTACCAGAGCGTCGGGGGGCCGTACGTGTTTTGCAGTGTCGAGACGGCCCGCAACCTGATCCGCGACCCGGTCGGCACGACGACGTACATCCTGGCCAAGACGAAACGGCCCGAGGACGCCCGCGGGGTGGCCGACCGGCTGAGCGGCTACCGCCAGATGGGCGCCTACACGGCCGACGACCTGAGCCGCCGCAGCCGGCTGTACTGGCTGTTCGTCACGAAGGCCGGCATCGCCGTCGGCTTCACCGCGTTGCTCGGCCTGCTGGTCGGGGCGGTCGTCACGTCGCAGACGCTTTACGCCGCCACGGCGGCCAGCCAGCGGGAGTTCGCCACCCTGCGGGCGATGGGCATCCCCACCTGGCGGCTCCAGTGGGTGGTCATCGAACAGTCCTTCTGGGTCGGCCTGTTCGGGGTGATCGTGGCCGCCCCGGTGACGTACTTCCTGGCCAGCGTGGCCGGCCGGCTGGGCACCCACGCCCGGCTGCACCCGATCGTCCTGACCGTGGCCGTGGCGGTCACGCTGGTCATGGCCCTGGGGGCCGGGCTGGC
Organism: Fimbriiglobus sp.; assembly: GCA_043787415.1. Lineage (GTDB taxonomy): Bacteria > Planctomycetota > Planctomycetia > Gemmatales > Gemmataceae > JAXMAZ01. The sequence continues at coordinate 32,624 of JAYVUZ010000229.1, forward strand.
CGCCCTGCGGTCGTTCCGCAACGTCGATCCCGCCCACAACATCCGGTGACAACGGTGCCCGAACCCTCCCGCGGCCCGAGCGGTTTCACTCTGTTCGGCTTGGTGCTGCTGGCGGCCGGCGTCGGCGGCACCTACTGGTGGCTGGGCCGTCCGGCCCCGGACCTGCCGCCGCCGCCGCCGGCCGACGGCGACGTGTTCTGTTCCGGCCGGGTGGACGCCGCCGGGCCGATGGTGGCGCTCGAACCCGCCGTCCCCGGCCGGGTCGCCGAGGTGTTGGTCAGCGAGGGTGTGGCCGTCGTCAAAGGGCAGGAGTTGTTGCGGCTGGAAGATGCCACCGCCCGCGCCCGGCTGGCCCAGGCCGACGCCGCCGTGGAGGGCACGAGTGTGGAAGTCGCCTCGGCGGAACAAGAGGCGGCCCGGCTGCCGCTGCAAATCGCCGCCCGCGAGAAGCTGGCCGACGCCCTGTCGGCCCAGGTGGCGGCGGCCGAGGCGACCTTCCAGCAGCGGAAGGAGCAGGCCAAAGTGACGCCACTCGGGCCGGCCGAGGAGGCGGTGTACGCCGCCCAAATATTGGGCCTCAAGAACCAGGAGCAGGCCGAGCGGAAGTCCATCGACATCGTCAAGCGGATGGACGCCCAGCTCCACATCCGGGCCGCGAAGGCCCGGCGGAAGGCGGCCGAGGCCGACCGGGCGGTGGCCCAGCGGGCGGTGGACGAGTGCCTGCTGAAAGCCCCGGCGGACGGCACCGTGCTGCGGCTGAACATCGCCCCCGGTGCCGTGATCGCCCCGGGCGGCCCGTTCCCGCCGCTGGTGTTCGCCCCGGCCGGGCCGCTGGTCATCCGCGGCGAGGTGGACCAGGAGTTCCTCAGCCGCGTCGCGGCCGGCCAGCCGGCCGAGTGCCAGGACGAGAACCGGCCGGACGCGCCGCTGGTGAAAGGCACCGTCACCGACGTGGCCGGGTGGGTGGCCCCGAAGCGGAGTCAGTTGCTCGAACCGGGGGAGGCGACCGACGTGCGGACGGTCGAAGTCCGCATCGCCCTGGACCCGGCGACCAGTTCCAAACTGTGGATCGGCCAGCGGATGCGGGTGCGGTTGGTGCGGCCGACGAATACGCCCGCCACCCCGCCGACGGCACCGAGTCGTTGACCGCGGCCCGGGTTCGCTTACAATGCCCCAAACTGCCCTGGCTCCGGCCGCGGCCCGCCTTCGGAGGATGACCCTTGACGGTCACGGTCTCGGTGCGACACGGCACCCTCAGCGACGAACACCAAGAGGAGGTGCGGGAGAAGGCGGGCAAGCTGCTCCACTTCTTCGACCGGCTGACCATGATCGTGGTGACGGTGGACCTGAAGGTGGCCGGCGAGACCGGCGTCGAGATCGTGGCCACGGCCGAGCACAAGCACCAGTTCGTCGGCCACTGCCACGCCCCCGACCTGTCGGCGGCCGTGCACGGGGCGGTGGAAAAGACCACCCAGCAGATCAAGCACTACAAAGATAAGCTTCAGGACCACCGCCGCGACCCGTCGCACGGTGGCACCGACGGGGTGCGGCAGTAACCGACCCCTCGCCCCGCGGAGCCGTGTCGCATGAGGATGCCCCACTTCGTCGTCCGAGACGCCTGCACCCCGAGCCTGGCCGGCACCACCCGGGAGGCGGTGGTGCAGGAGCTGGTGCAGGGCCTGCACGCGGCCGGGGCGTTGCCGGCCGCCGACCTGGAGGACATCGTCCGGGCGGTGCTGCGGCGGGAGCAGTTGGGCAGCACCGGCATCGGCCGGGGCATCGCCATCCCGCACAGCCGGTACGCCAGCGTGTCCCAGTTGGTCGGGGCGGTCGGCCTGTCCAAGCTGCCCGGGAAGGTGCCGTTCGACAGCATCGACGGCGACCCGGTGGACATCTTCGTGCTGCTGATCTCGCCCCAGGACCGGCCCGGCGACCACCTGCGGGCGCTCGAAAACGTGGTCCAGACGATGAAGGACGACGCCTTCACCGAGAAGTTGCGGGCCTGCACGACGGCCGAACAGATGGGCGAGTTGATTTTCGGGCCGCGGGTCGGCTGACGGGAGGACCGATATGACCGCCAACCCCGACGGCCCGCTCCGCCGCACGGTGGCGGTGGCCAACCCGCACGGGCTGCACATGCGGCCGGCGGCCGCCTTCGCCCAGGCGTGCAAGGGGTTCGCGGCGGCGGTGACGGTCCGCCACGGGGACAAGGCGGCCGACGGCCGCAGCCCGTGGGAGCTATTACTGCTGGTGGCCGGGCCGGGGGCGGAGTTGGTGGTCGAGGCCAGCGGGGCCGACGCCGCCACCGCCCTGGGTCGGCTGTGTGAGCTGCTGCTGGCCGCAGAGTAGGCCAGTTGACGACGCCCCGAAGGACTCCGCTTCGCCTCCGGTGAACCGCCCGCCCATGCATATCCAGCGCGGCATCGCCGTCTCCCCCGGGGTGGCCATCGGCCCGGCCCTGGTGCTCGACACCGAGGGGGTGGTGATCGCCCACCGGAATGTCGGCCCCGACGGGGTCGAGGCCGAGGTGCGACGCCTGGCCGTGGCCCTGACCGCCGCCGCCGAAGACGCCCAGGACCGCGGCCGGGTGCTGGCCCAGCGGCTCGGCGGCGGCGTGGCCGGCATCCTGTTCGCCCACTCCTCGCTGTACGCCGACTCGGCCATTCGGCGGGACATCGAGGCCCACATCCGCGGCCAACTGTACACGGCCGAGTACGCCGTCAGCCGGTCCCTGCGGAACTTCATCAAGCTGTTCGAGGCCCTGCCGGCCGACACCCACCTGGCGCGGATGCGGGCCGACCTGTTGGACATGGAGAAGCAGGTTCTCGGCCGGCTGCTCGGGGTGACGCCGACCGGCCAACTGCCCTTGTCGGCCGAGCCGGTGATCGTGCTGGCCAGCGACCTGACCCCGTCCGAAACCGCCGGGCTGGACCCGAACACGGTCCACGCCTTCGCCACCGAGAGCGGCGGGCCGACCTCGCACACGGCCATCATGGCCGACGCCCTCGGCATCCCGGCGGTGGTCGGGCTGGGGCGGTTCCTGTCGGACGTGTCCGGCGGCGACCGGGTGATCGTGGACGGCACCCAAGGGCTGCTCATCCTCGACCCGGACCCGCCGACCCTGGCCCGGTACGAGGCCGCCCGCCGGTCGCAGGTGACGGACAGCGGGCTGGTGGCCGTCACCCTCAAGGACGTGCCGGCCGTCACCCTGGACGGGGTGTCGGTGCGGCTGCTGGGCAACATCGAGTTTCCGCCGGAGGCCCGCGGCTGCATCGACTACGGCGGCGACGGGGTCGGGCTGTACCGCACCGAGTTCCTGTACGTCAACAAAGTCACCGACCCGACGGAGGAGGAGCACTTCGCCGCCTACCGGGCGGTGCTCAAGGAACTCGGCCCGGACCGGCCGATGGTCATCCGCACCCTGGACATCGGGGCGGACAAGTTCAGCGGTGCGTCGGAGCTGCTGGCCGGCGAGAAGAACCCGTTCCTCGGCCTCCGCAGCGTCCGGCTGTGCCTGAAGAACCTGGACCTGTTCAAGACCCAACTCCGGGCCATCCTGCGGGCCAGCGTGTTCGGCGACGTGCGGGTGATGTTCCCGATGGTGTCCACGGTGACCGAGCTGCGGCAGTGCAAAGCCCTGCTGCGGGACGTGTGCGAGGAGCTGGAGGAGGCCGGCGAGCGGTTCAACCCGGACCTGCCGGTGGGCACCATGATCGAGGTGCCGAGCGCCGCCCTCATGGCTGACGTGCTGGCCCGGGAGGTGGACTTCTTCAGCATCGGGACGAACGACCTGGTCCAGTACACGCTGGCGGCCGACCGCAACAACGAGATGGTGGCCGGCCTGTACAACCCGGCCGACCCGGCGGTGCTCAAGCTGATGAAGATGGTGGTGGACGCCGCCACACGGCACGGCACCGACGTGAACGTGTGCGGCGAGATGAGCGGCGAGCCGCTGTTCGTGCCCCTGTTGCTCGGCCTCGGCCTGCGGCAACTGAGCGCCACCCCGCGGAAGCTGCCGGACATCAAGCGGACGATCCGTAGTCTAACGGTGGCTGATGCCGAGCGGGTGGCCGCCGAGGCCCTGCGGTTGGACACGGCCCAAGAGGTGGGCCGCTACCTGCGGGAGCAACACCGACGCATCCGGCCGGACGCGGCCGACTGACCCCGAGGGCGGAGGGCGAACGGCCCCGCCCCGGGGAGTCGGCCGGTGCCGGCCCGTTCGAGAGAGGGAGACGGCCGACCGGCCCCGGGGTGACGCCCCGCCGGGCCGCGGCCGGCACGCAATGGTCGGCGACAAGCACAGACTCCGCTTCGCCAAGACGGACGCCCTCCGGCTGCTCTCCCATCACGACCTGATGCGGTGCTGCGAGCGGATGCTCCGCCGGGCCACGCTGCCGTTCAAGATGACCGGCGGCTTCCACCCCATGCCCCGCTGGGTGTTCGCCCTGTCGCTGCCGCTGGGCGTGGTCGGCCGCGACGAGGTGGTGGAGTTGGAGCTGACCGAACCGCTCGACTCGGACGACGTGTTGCGACGGCTGCGGGAGCAGGCGCCGGCCGGGCTGGCGTTCACCCGCTGCGACGTGGTGCCGATGAAGGCGTCCGCCTTCCCGCGGCGGGTGGTGTACTCGCTCGCGCTCGACCGCGGTGACCACTCAACCGCGCTCGCGCTTCGGGCTGCGATCCACGACCTTCTCGCTGCCGAAAAGGTCTGGCTGGACAAGACGCACCCCAAGCCCCGCCGCGTCAACGTCCGCCCGTACATCCGCACCCTCACCGTGTCCGCCGACGCCGTCACCCTCGACCTGTGGGTGACGGGGCAGGGCGGCGTCCGGGCCGAAGACCTGCTCCGCCGCCTCGGCCTGGGCGACCACCTCGCCGCCGGGGCGGTGCTCGAACGCACACACCTGGAGGTCGCCGACGAGGTGCCGGCGGGGGCGACCGACGCCCCGCCGGACGGCCCGCCGGAGACGCTCCCGTTAAGCCATCCGCCGGCGGCCATCGCCGGGGAGGACGACCCACACCCCGCCCGGACCGCCGGCACCTGGGACTTGTTCCCGGCCGGCCAGGTGGTGGAGTGATCCATCGAGCCCCCGACGGCGGGGGCCAGTCATTGACTCAAGGAACGGTTCATGAAGAAGGAAATGCTGATCAACGCCTCCCAGCCGGAGGAGTGCCGCATCGCCATCCTGGAGGACGGGCTGCTCGAAGAGCTGTACGTCGAGCGGGCCAACCAGGAGAGCTACGTCGGGAACATTTACAAGGGCCGGATCGTCAACATCGAGCCGAGCATCCAGGCGGCGTTCGTGGACTTCGGGGTCGGCCGCAACGGCTTCCTGCACCTGTCGGACATCGACCCGGTGTACTACAAGCACCTGCTGCCGCAGCACATCCAGGACGAGATGAACGCCGAGGACGAGCAGGGGCCGAAGCCCCCCCGTCGGGACCGTGGGGCCGCCGGCGGTGACCGCGGGCCGCGGCGGCGGGACGACCGGCGGGACGGGCCGCCGCGGGCCGGCACCGCCTTCCCGGACGTGGAGAACCTGCCGCCGGACGACTTCGGCGTGCCGGTGCGGGCCGACGCGACCGGGTTTGCCCCGCCCGAACCGGCCGACGACGCGACCGGATTCGCCCCGCCCGAGCCGGACGACGAGGGCACCGGGTTCGCCACCGGGTTGAGCGATGAACCGCCGGTCCGGGTGCAGCCGCAGCCGGTCCCGCCGGCCCGCCGAACGGTGGTCGTCGAGCGGGTGCCGGAGCCGCGGTACGCCCCGCCGCCGGCCCCGGCTGCCGAGCCGGATGATGCGGCCGGCGACGACGGGTTCGGCTTCGGGGTCGGCCTGGACGACGAGCCGGTGGTGCTCAAGCCGGCCGCCGCGGACGACAGCGAACCGCCAGCCGATGAGCCGAAGAAGAAGCCTCGCCGCGCCCCGGCCAAGAAGAAGGACGACGCCCCCGCTGCCCCGCCGACGGCGGAGGGGGACGCCAAGCCGAAGGGCCGCCGGAGCCGCAAGAAGGCCGACGACGGCGACGACGCCCTGCCCATGCCCGCCGCCGAACGGCGGACCCACCCGGACGACGACTTCGGCGAGGCCGCCCCGTTCTTCACCGGCGGGCCGGCCGACGACTTCGACGCCGATGCCCCGAACGACCGCTTCCAGCCGTCGGCCGACGACGACGCCGAGGAGCCGCCGGCGATGGACGCCCCGGTCGGGTTCGGCGACGACATCGAAGGGGACGAGGACGACGCCCCCAAGGGCGTGACCCGCGAGCCGGCCGGCGAGGAGGAGGACTTCGCCCCGCCGCGGCGGAACTTCGACGACGACGGCGGCCGCGGGCGAGGCGGCCCGGGGCGGGGCCGGCCGGGGCGGGACCGCGGGCCGGACCGGGGGCCGGACCGCGGC
>JAYVUZ010000230.1:0-37851 GCA_043787415.1 Fimbriiglobus sp.
TTCGGCCCCGGCGTCACCGCGACGGCGTACTTGCCGTTGACGACCGGCCCCGCGACGGGGGCCTTGGCGTTGTCCGCGGCGACGAAGACGATCTCGCCGTCGCTGAGCGGCTGGCCGTCGATGAGGACCGTGCCCGACACCTCCGCCGGGGCCTCGACGGAACCGCAGCCGAGGCCGCCGAGGAGCAGTGCCGCCGCGACCGCGTGACGTATCCGCATCGTGCCGTCTCCGAAGGGTCGCGGGGGTGTCACTGGTCGTTGAGGACTTCGCCGCCGGCGCGGGTGCCCATCGCCAGCCAGGTGCCGGGGTTGACCGAGTTGGTCGTGAAGCGGACGCTGCCGTCGGCGCGGGTCGCGTTGACGCCGCCGGTGTGCTTGCTGCGCGCGAGCGAGTAGGCGTTGGTCTCCGACTGCGACGCGCTGCACGGGGCACCGACCACGGCCCCGCAGTAGGTCATCGTGTTGTCGCCGACGGTCGAGTTGGGCGGGTACAAGGTCGTGAACGTCGTCCCGGCGTGGATGGTGTTCCACAACCGGCCGCGCACGTCGTGGCCCCCGGCGACGGCGTCACTGCCCTGGAGCAATTCGCTGAGGATCAGCGTGTTCGAGGTGCCGTCGGTGATGTCGGTAAGGCGCGTCTTCTTGAGGCCGTACATGACCCCGTCGAGGTCGATGCCGCGCGGGTCGGCCGTCGGCGTCGCGTAGCCGCTGCCGTGGCAGGCGATATAGCTCGTGTGGAAGCCCTGGGCGTTGCCGGCCGTGACGGCCACCTTCGGGGCGGCGGGGTCGGAGGGGCAGACGAACGCGGATATGACCGCTGTCGAGAATGTCGCGGCGAGAGTGCTCCCCGAGTTACTCAGCAGAAGCGCCTGGAGTTGGGCGCTGATCGCGGTCTGCTCAAGGTGGGGTAGCACGTACCCGGCCCAGTTCGCGCGGTTGTTGTCTTGAAGCCCAGGGGTGCCGTACCAGCCGGCGTAGTAGTAGCCTTGCGGCTGGCCGGGCGGGAACGCGCCGTTGGTGTCGTGGTAGTTGTGCAGCGCCAGGCCGATTTGCTTCTCCTTGTTCGTGCAACTCATTCGGGCCGCAGCCTCGCGAACTTTTTGCACGGCGGGCAGCAACAGCCCGATCAGAATGGCGATGATGGCAACCACCACCAGCAGTTCGATGAGCGTGAAGCCGCGGCGGCGGGTCATGGCACGTCCTCGGGCGAGTGGGGACGCGGAAGGTTAGAACCCGCGGCGCCGGAAAGCCGACCCCGGTTGCCCATTTCCCACCGGGTTCTGTGCCGGCCGTGCGGGTTGTGCCGGTCGGCGGTATGATCGGGCGATGCCATCGACCGCCGATACCCTGCTCGCCGCCGTGCGGGCCGACCCGGACGCCGACCTACCGCGGCTGGTGTACGCCGACGCCCTGGACGATGCCGGCCAGCCGGAGCGGGCCGAGTTCGTCCGGGTGCAGTGCGAGTTGGCGAACCTCGACGAGTGGGACGCCCGGCGGCCGGCGTTGGAAGACCGCGAACACGAGCTGCTGGACCGGCACGAGGCGGCGTGGCTCGGTGACTTGTGGCAACTCGACGAGTGGGAGTGGCGGCGGGGGTTTGTAGACGAGGTGTCCGGACACTACCGGGCCATCTGGCACCTCGGCCAAGACGGGTTTGCCGGTCACCCGGTCGGCCGGGCCAGCGTCACCACTTGGCGAACGGGTCCGAACTGGCCCGAGGGTATGCCACCCGGGTCGTGGCTCGCGGGCCTCAGCTACCTATCGCTGGCCGACACCGAGTCGTTCCCGGCGTTACTTCGGCAACTGCTACGCTCGCCGCACCTGGCTGGTCTGACCGGGTTAGACGTGTCCGGCAACCCACCGCTAGCGGAACTGGCCGATGTGCTTGCGGACGCTTCATTCCTCGACGGCTTGCGTGAACTGTCGGCCGGCGGGCCCGACCATCCCGGACCGAATTCAACTGGCGGACTGGACGCACGTCGGCTGGCAGGTGTGCTGTCGGCCAGCCCGCTCGCACGCCTTCGCGTGCCGAACTGCGGGATCGGGTGGGACGGGGTCGGCCACCTGCTGGCGGCCCGATTCGGACCAGAGTTGGTCGAGTTCGACGTGTCCGATAATCCGCTCCGTTACAGCGAGTCGATCACATTCGACCGTCTTCCGGTGGACGCAAAACTTTCGCGGCTGGATGTCTCGGGGACCGCTGCGGCAGACATTCAACTCGCCGGATACCTCGCACGGTCCGGACTCCAACGCCTTACGCGGTTGGACGCAAACCGCAGCCGGGCCGTCGGTATGACGTGCGGGGTGATTGCCCAGACACCCCACTGGCCGCGACTCACTGGACTCCGTTTGCACTCGTGTGGACTGATGCCCGAGGCTCTGGCAATGCTCGCGGTCGTGCCGGGACCGGCCGACATCCGGCTGCTCGACCTGGCAGACAACAGCCTCGGCCCGCCCGGAGTCGCTCGACTGGTCGCTGCCCGATGGGGCGGTTCGCTCACTTGGCTCGCCCTGAGCCGCAACGGCCTCGACGATATGGCCGTCGGTGCTCTGGTAGCCGGCGGCAAGTTCAAACACCTCCGCACCTTGCACCTCGCATTCAACGTCCTCACCGACATCACGGCGGCGATACTTGCGAACGCACCGAGCCTCGCCTACCTCCGCATTCTGACCCTCAGCCAAAGCCAGCTCACATCCGCGGGTGTGATGCTTCTGCTTGAGTCGTCAAACTGGTCGCTGGCGGGTCTCGGCGTGTCGGACTGTGACCTGTCGGCAGGACTCGCGTTGCGTCTCGCCACCTCGCCCCGGCTGCGCCGCCTCCAGTGGCTCGACTTGTCTACCAACCCCCGCCTCGGCGGCGACGCCCTGATGCCCCTCGCCGAGTCGCCGCACCTCTCGCGCCTGTGCGAACTCGACATCGGCGGCTGCGACGCCAGCGACCGTGTTCGGGACGCCCTGCGGGAGCGGCTCGGGCGGCGGCTGTCCGACTGACCGCCCGGCGGTACAATTTCGCCATGCCCGACGTGCCCGCCACCTCCGCCCCTCGGCCCGCCTACAAGCGGGTGCTGCTCAAGCTCAGCGGCGAGGCGTTCGGCCACGCCGGTAAGGCCAACGGCATCAACCTGGACGAGACGGTGGCCATCGCCGGCAAGCTGGCCGGGGTGGCCAAGTCCGGGGTGCAACTGGCCGTGGTGGTCGGCGGCGGCAACCTGCTCCGCGGGGCCGCTTTCGCCGCCGGCCAGTCCACCATCAAGCCGGCTACCGCCGACCACATGGGCATGTTGGCCACCGTCATGAACGGGCTGGCCCTGCTCGACGCCCTCGAAAGCCTCGGCTGCGAGGCCCGGTGCATGTCGGCCATCCCGATGAACACCGTGTGCGAGCCGTACCTCCAGCGGCGGGCGATCCGCCACTTGGAGAAGGGGCGGGTGGTCATCCTGGCCGGCGGCACCGGCAACCCGTTCGTGACGACCGACACCGCCGCCGCCCTCCGCGGCCGGGAGCTGGGGGCCGACGTGCTGCTGAAGGCCACCAAGGTGGACGGCATCTACGACTCCGACCCGGAGAAGAACCCGGCCGCCGAGCGGTACACCCGGCTGACGTACGTGAAGGTGCTGCACGACCGGCTGAAGGTGATGGACCTCGGCGCCTTCGAGATGTGCCAGGAGGTGAAACTGCCCATCCTGGTGTTCGACTTCAAGGCCGACCGGGCCATCGAGCGGGCGGTGGCCGGCCACCCGGTCGGCACGCTGGTCGCTGCAGAGTAGGTCCGGCTGTGCCGGTCGTTTGAACGCCCCACGTCCGGCACAGCCGGACCTACCCGACGGACCCCGCCATGAGTACCGCCGCCACACTGTCCGACACCGAAGCCCGGATGGAGAAGGCCCTAGACGTGCTGCGGAACCGGCTCAAGGGCCTCCGCACCGGCCGAGCCTCGCCGGCCATGTTAGACACCGTCCGGGTGGACTACTACGGGTCGCCGACGCCGGTCGGCCAGATCGCCACCGTGAGCTGTCCGGACCCGTCCAGCATCCTCATCAAGCCGTTCAGCGGGGACGACCTGAAAGAGATCGAGAAGGCCATCCGGTCGAGCGACCTCGGGCTGGCCCCGAACAACGACGGCAAGACCATCCGGCTGAGCATCCCGGCCATGAGCGGCGACCAGCGGAAGAAACTGGCCGCCCAGATCAAGAAGGAGGCGGAGGAGCAGAAGGTGAGCTGCCGGAACATCCGCCGGGACGCCAACAAGGTGGTCGAAGACCTGGAGAAGGCGAAGGCCATCACCGAGGACGACCGGGACAAGGGCAAGGAGAAGGTGCAGGCCCTGCTCAAGAGCTATGAGGGCCGGATCGACGAGCTGGCCGGCAAGAAGGAGAAGGAAGTGATGACCGGCTGATGGATAAAGAGAAGCTAGCCAAGGTGGCCGCGACGCTGCACATCGGCGGCTATCAGCGGCACGTCTTCCTGTGCGTCGGCGAGCAATGTGCCCCGAAGGAGGTCGGCGAGGCCGCCTGGGACGCCCTCAAGGGCGAGCTGAAGCGGCTCAACCTGAGCCTGGCGAGTGGCCCGGGGGCGTGCTACCGAACGAAGGTCGGCTGCCTGCGGGTGTGTCAGGACGGACCCATCGCCGTGGTGTATCCAGAGGGCACCTACTACGCCGAACTGACCGCCGACCGGGTGCCGGAGTTCGTGCGGCAGCACATCGTTGGCGGCGAGCCGGTCGAGGAGTGGGTGTTCGCCAAAAACCCGCTGTAGGGCACTCCTGGCGAGCGGCGGGCGTAAGCCCGTCCGGTGCGAGCGATGGCTGTCGGTACGGCCAGGCCGGACGGGCTTACGCCCGCCGCTCGCCGGGCTGCCGTCACCGGGCGAACAGCTCCCGCAGCACCGCCTGGGCCGCGTCCCAACGGTCGGCCACCCGCTCGAAGTCCACGGCCATCCGCTTCACCGTCAGCCCGGGTTGCAGGGCTTCTGGCAACTTCGGCGTCACCGCCGGGTCGAGTGGGAACTGGTAGCCGCCGCCTTCAGCCAGCCGCATTTCCGTTTCCGGGCGAAGAAGGAAGTCCGTCAGGCGCCGAGCGCCGGCGGGGTTCGGTGCCCCTCTTAGTACGGCGACGGTGTTCGGCAGGAACAGCGTGCCCAGGCCGTCGGCGTCCGGGAAGACGACGGCCACCGGCTTGCCGGCCAGCACCTCCAGCACGGCGTCGTCGGTGTCGGTGACGCCGACCGCGTACCGGCCCTCCGCCACGCCGACCGCCACCTGCTTGTTGCCCGGCACCACCTGCACGTCGTTGGCCTTCAACCGGCGGAAGAAGTCGGTTGCCTTCTCCTCGCCGAGCGACTCGAACAGACAGGCGGCGTGTGTGGCGGTGGTGCCGAACAGCGGCTTCGCTAGTGCGGCTTTGCCCTTCCAGCGTGGCTCGGCGAGATCGAGCACCGACCGCGGCCGGTCGGCCTCGGGCACCAGTTGCGTGTTGACGACCAGCACCCGCGCCCTCGCGGCGAACGGCCGGTACGGCTCGATTAGCCCGGCCCGCACCAGCCGGACGCTGCCCACCGGCTCGTTGTTCCAGTGGACATCGGCCCGCGGCCGGCCACCCTCCCGCCGCAACTCCTCGACCAGCGACACCGACTTGTTGGCCTCGGTGTCGAACTTCGGGGCGACGGCCAGTCCGGTTTCCGCCGTGAAGGCGGCGAACGTGCCCGCGGCGAACTCCTGGTCCTGGGCACAATACACCACCACCCGGTCGGCCGGGCGGGTGCAGCCGACGGCGGCGACTGCCAACAGGATGGCCACCCGCCGGGTCACTGCTTCATCGCCCACTTGATGCCGGCCAGCAGGTGCTGCTGGAACTTGTCGTCCTGCCACACCTTCTTCTGATGGCCGAAGGACGTGTAGAACACCCGGCCCTTGCCCTCGTCCTTGCACCAGGCGATGGCGTGGTCGCCGTCCGGCCGCGGCTCCATCTTCGACTTGGCCATGCTCGGCTCCAGAGACCCCTTGGCCACGCTCAGGATGACGTTCACCTTGTCCCGGCTGTACGGCTGGGCCTTGAACGGCCGGCCCTTCAGCCCGAACACGTACATCTCGTCCTCGTACTCCCCGCCGCCGGCGAACGGGGCCGCGGCCGGGTGCTTGGGGTCGTCCACCTGCACCTGGACCGTCTGCAACCCGCTCGGGTGGCCGCTGAAGTACCCGCCGATCAGGTCGCCGTAGTCCTGCTGGCCGTACAGCGTGTCGGTGGCGCAGTGGGTGCCGGTGAACGCGCCGCCGGCGGACACCCAGGCCTTGAACGCGGCCAGCTCGTCGCCGGTCAGCGGGTCGCCGGTGGTGAAGAAGTGGACGGCGTCGAACTCTTTGAGCGTGTCGGCGGTGAGCCGGCCGCAGTTCTCCGGCTCGACCGGCTTGCCGGTCCGCTTGCGGAACTCCTCCCGGTACTTGGTCAGCTTCGGGTCGGCCGGGTCGCCGGTGTACCGCCAGCAGGTGACGGCCAGCCCGTGCTTGGGGCCAACCTCCTTCAGCACGTCCTCGGCCACCCCGACCGAGTCGTGGATGAATCCCATGCTGTGGGTGACGAGTAGCAGCCGCTTCGGGGCGGCGGTGTGGGCGGGGGCCAGCGCCAGCACGGCGGCGGCGAGCGTTGCGAACATGAACGTCTCCGGGAGAGGGTTACGACGGTGTAGGCAGGCGGCGGACCACCAGCAAGGTGCGGTCGTCGCCGGGCTGCGGGCCGGCGTGAGCGTCGACCGCCGCCACCGCCCGGCGGACAAGGTCGGCGGCCGGCCCGTCGCCGGCCAGGGCGGCGTCCAGCCGGGCGTCGCCGAACGGCTCGCCGGCCCGGTCGGCCGCGTCCGGGATGCCGTCGGTGAGCAGGGCCACCACCCCGCCGGCCGGCAGCGGCACGGTTTGTTCCGGATAGCTGGCGTCGGCCGACACGCCGAGCGGCAACCGGCCGGCAGCCACCCCGTTCACCCACCCTGCGGCCGACCCGAGTCGCGGCGGCGGGTGGCCGGCCACGGCGTAGGTCAGGGTGCCGGCGGCCGGGTCGAACACGGCATACACGGCGGTGACGAAATGCCCGGTGGTGGCGGTGTACTTCGCCGCCAAGTGGTGGTTCAAGTGTGCGAGGACCGTGCCGGGGCGGTCGAGCGGTCCGGCGTAGGCGTGGGCCAGCCCGTGGGTGATGGCCAGTAGCACCGCCGCCGGCGTGCCGTGCCCGCTCACGTCGGCCAGCAGCACCCCGAGCCGGCCGCCGGGCAGCGGGAAGAAGTCGTAGTAGTCGCCGCCGGCCCGGTCGGCCGCCCGGTAGTGGACCGCGACATCCAGCCCCGGCACCGCCGGCACGCCGGCCGGCAGTAGGCTGTTTTGCAGGTCGGCGATGGCCCGCAGCTCGTAGTCGGCGGCGGCGTACAGTTCCCGCACCTGGTCGCCCAGAACTTGGGCCTGCACCGCCCGGCCGAACAGGTTGCTCATCCACACCAGTTCCGGGACTTGCTCCCGGGGGAAGGCGTGCGGGTCGGGTCGGGTGACGACCAGCAGGTTCTGTGCGGTGCCGTGGTCGAACAGCGGCACCGCCAGCACCGACCGCTGGCCGTGCAGGAAACCGCGGGCCGGGTCGTCCGGCGACAGCTCGACGGCTTCGAGGTCGTCGATCACCCGCGGCTCGTCGGCATACAGCAAGTCGGCCAGCAGCCCGCCCCGGCGGACCGGCAATTCGTCGGCGTCCCGGTACGGATTGGCGGTACTCGCCCACAGGTTGAACCGCGTCACCCGGAACTCGGGCTTGCTCAGGCCGCGCCGCGACAGGCTCAGTTGCCGGGCGGTCGGGTACAGTTGGGTCATCCGCCGGGCGAACACCTGGTAGGTTTCGTCCGGGTCGGAGTACCGGCTTAGCTCCCGCATCAGGTCAACGCTGATGGCGAGGCGTGACCGCCAGTGGCGGGGGCCGGCCTGGAAGAACTCGGCGGTAGTCGACATGACCCCGCCTCCTGGCGGTGGGTTGCGACGGGTGCCCACAGTAGAACCCGGCACCCGGCCGGCCGCAAGGCGCGGCGGCGGGAAATCGTTCACTCCCGACAAGACCATTTTCACACACCCGCCCGATCCCAAACCCGGCCAATATCTTGGGTCGATGCGGGCGGGCCGGTTTGGGGCGGGCCACTTGCTAAATCGGGCGAAATCCGTAGAAAACAGGCAGACGAACGGCCCATTTCCCGGTTCTGTCTACCTGATTTGTCCGTACCGCACTGCCGCCACCCGCGCGGCCCCGAGGTCATTGATGGCAGCTTTGAAGTTGCGTCGCATCGATCTGACGGCCGGCGACGCCGCGAAGCAACTCGCCAAGCTCCGCGACCAGTTCCGCTTCGACAGCGAGGTGGTCACCCCGGCCGCCAAAAAGCTCACCCAGCACGTGTTCGGCGAGCCCCTCACCCCGACCAAGGCGGTCGAGCGGATCTGCCACGACGTTCGCACGGAGGGTCTGCCGGCGGTGCTGCGGTACACCGAGGCGTTCGACAAGGTGAAGCTGAAGGCCGCCGACGTGCGGGTGAAGCCGGCCGAACTCGAGGCCGCCCACGCCGCCGCCGACCCCAAGCTGCTGGAGACGGTCCAGCGGATCCGGTACAACATCGACCAGTTCCAGAGCGGCCTGCTGCACCAGAACGCCGAGCTGCGGGTGAGCGGCAGCCACGAGCTGCACCTGCGGTACAAGCCGATGGACCGGGTCGGAGTGTACTGCCCCGGCGGGGCGTTCGCCTACCCGTCCACGCTGCTCATGACCGTCTGCCCGGCCCAGGTGGCGGGGGTGAAGGAGATCGCCGTCACGCTGCCGCCGCGGGACACCGGGGCGTACAGCAAGGACATGCTGGCCGTGTGCCACGAGCTGGGCGTGCGGGAGGTGTACCGGCTCGGCGGAGCGCAAGCCATCGCCGCCTTCGCCTACGGGGTGGAGGGCGTCAAGGCGGTGGACATGATCGTGGGGCCGGGCAACCAGTTCGTGGCCCTGGCCAAGAAGCAGGTGTACGGCCACGTCGGCATCGACTGCATCGCCGGGCCGAGCGAGATCGTGGTGGCCGCCGACGACTCGGCCCACCCGCACTACGTGGCCATCGACCTGATCGCCCAGGCCGAGCACTCGCCCGGCGTCGCCATCCTGGTGACGTGGTGGGAGCCGCTGGTGACGGAGATCATGGAGGCCCTGGAGAAGCGGCTGGCCAAGCTCCCCCGCGGCGACCTGGCCCGGGACAGCCTGGAGCGGTTCGGGGCCATCGTGCTGGCGCCGGACAAGCAGGCGGCCATCGACTGCGTCAACCAGTTCGCCCCCGAACACCTGCACATCCAGACCCGCGACCCGGACGGGTTCGCCGAGGAGGTGAACGCCGGGGCCATCTTCCTCGGCCCGTACACCCCGGTGGCCGTCGGCGACTACGTGGCCGGCCCGAGCCACGTCCTGCCGACGGGGGGCACGGCCCGGTTCGCCAGCGGGCTGACATCAAACGACTTCCGCAAGCGGACCAGCATGATGCGGTTCACCAAGACCGGGCTGCGGGACATCGCCCCGGACCTGGCGTACCTGGCCAACAAGGAGGGGCTGGCCGCCCACGCCCTGAGCGTCGAGAGCCGGGCCAACGACAACGGCCCGGCCGCCCGGCCGAAGCCGAAGCCGGACAAGGTGCAGCCGCCGGCCCCGCTCAAGCGCTAACCCGCCGGGCGAGCGGCCGGCGTGAGCCGGTCCGGCTGGCCGTCTCGTTCGGACCGGCTTACACCGGCCGCTCGCCTGGGTGTCTTCTCATGCGCGTCCGCCCGACCATCGCCGGCATGGCCGGGTACGCCCCCGGCGAGCAGCTCAACGACCCGTCGGTCCTCAAGCTGAACACCAACGAAAGCCCGTACCCGCCTAGCCCGCGGGTCTTCGAGGCGGTGCGGCACGCCCTCACCGGCGACGGCCTGCGGAAGTACCCGCAGCCGCACGGCGACACCTTCCGCAAGGCCGCCGCCGCCGTGTTAGGCGTGGACCCGGACGGCGTGGTGATCGGCAACGGCTCCGACGACCTGCTGACCATCCTGACCCGCGCGTTCGTGCCCGAGGGCGGGCGGATGGCCGCGCCAACACCCAGCTACACCCTGTACCGCTCGCTGGCCGAGATTCAGGGGGCGACCTTCGAGACGGTGCCCTTCCGCCCGGACTGGACGCTGCCCGACCCGTGGCCGGCCGCCGACGCCGACTTGACATTCCTGCCCAACCCCAACTCGCCGAGTGGCACGGTGGTGCGGGAGGACGCCGTCCGCCGGCTGGCCGGTCAACTCCGCGGGCCGCTGGTGCTGGACGAGGCGTATGCTGACTTCGCCGAATGGAACGGGCTGAAGCTGGTGGGGCAGGTGCCCAACCTGGTCGTGACCCGGTCGTTCAGCAAGTACTACGCGCTGGCCGGGGTGCGGTTCGGGTTCGCGGTGTGCGACCCGGTCACCGCCCGCGAACTGACCAAGGTGAAGGACTCCTACAACTGCGACGTGCTGAGCCTGGCCGCCGCCACCGCCGCCGTGCTGGACCAGAGCTACTACGCCGACTGCCGCAGCCGCATCCTGGCCAGCCGCGGCCGGCTGGCCGTTGGGCTGACCGAACTCGGCTTCCAGGTGACGCCGAGCCACGCCAACTTCGTCTGGTGCCGCCGCACCGACCGCCCACACAAGGCCATCGCCGACGAGCTGAAGCGGCGGAAGGTGCTCATCCGCCACATGACCTATCCGGGGTACGGCGACGGCCTGCGGATTACTGTCGGCACCCCGGCCGAGTGCGACCGGCTGCTGGCCGAACTCCGGGCCGTGCTGTGACCGGCCGGCAGTTGCCACCGGACACCGGCAACGGTTATTTGAGTACCATGAGGCGCCTTCGCGTCGGAGCGGTCAACTACCTGAATACCAAGCCGCTGGTCGAAGGGCTGACCGGCTTCGCACCGGAAATCGACCTCTCGTTCGACCTGCCCAGCCGGCTGGCCGACCGCATGGCCCGCGGCGAGCTGGACGTGGGCCTGATCCCGGTGGTCGAGTACCTGCGGGCCGGCGACTACTCGCACGTCCCGGGCATCGCCATCGGGTCGGCCGGGCCGGTGCTGAGCGTCACCCTGTTCAGCCGGGTGGCGTGGCCCCGCATCCGCACCGTCGCCCTGGACGTGGGTAGCCGCACCAGCGCCGCTCTTACCGAAATCCTGCTCCGCAAGCGGCACGGCATCGCCCCGCAGGTGGAGCCGCTGCCGCTCGACGTGCCGGCCGACGACCTGACCACCGACGCCGTACTGCTCATCGGCGACCGGGCCATGAACGCCTGCCTGCCGGGGTTCGAGTTCGCCTACGACCTGGGCGAGGAGTGGACCGCCTGGACCGGGCTGCCGATGGTGTTTGCCGTGTGGGCGGTTCGGCCGGGGGTCGAACTCGGGACCACAGAGGCGGCATTTCACAAAGCCAAGGCGTTCGGGCTGAGCCGGTCCGGGGCCATCGCCGCCCGGGAGGCGCCGGCCCTGGGGGTGTCCCCGGCCTACTGCCGGCGGTATTTCAGCAACATCATCCGCTACGACCTCGGGCCGCGGGAACTGGCCGGCCTCCGCCGGTTCGGCGAACTGGCGGCCGAGGTCGGCCTGGTGCCGCAAGGGGTAGCCGCGTGATCGACCGCATTCTTGAGAAGGCCGTGGCCGGCGAGCGGTTGACGGCCGCCGAGGGCGTCGCCCTGTTCGACAGCCGCGACCTGAACAAACTCGGCCGCGCCGCCCACGCGGTGACGCAGCGGCTGCACCCGGAGCCGTACCGCACGTACAACATCGACCGGAACGTCAACTACACCAACGTCTGTGCCGCGGTGTGCAACTTCTGTGCGTTTTACCGCAAGTCCGGCGACGCCGATGCGTATGTGCTGACCCGGGACGAGCTGCACCAGAAGGTGCGGGAGACCATCGCCCTCGGCGGCGACCAGATTCTGCTCCAGGGTGGGATGCACCCGACGCTCAAGCTGGAGTGGTACGAGGACATGCTCCGCGACCTGCGGCAGCACTTTCCGACGGTCAACCTGCACGCCTTTAGCCCGCCGGAGGTCGTCACCTTCGCCCGGATTAACAAGCTGTCGCTCGAACAAGTCCTCACCCGGCTGAAGGCCGCCGGCATGGGCAGCCTGCCCGGCGGCGGGGCGGAAATCCTGGTGGACCGCGTCCGCAAGGCGCTGACCAAGGGCAAGGCGCTCACCGACGACTGGCTGGAGGTCATGCGGGTGTGGCACCGGCTCGGCGGCCGTTCGTCGGCCACCATGATGTTCGGCCACATCGAGACGGCCGCCGAACGCGTCGAACACCTGGACCGCATCCGCTCGCTCCAGGACGAGACGGGCGGGTTCACCGCGTTCATCTGCTGGACCATGCAGCCGGGGCACAAGATGGCCGACGCCCCGGCGGTCGGCTCGTTCGAGTACCTGCGGACGCAGGCCGTCGCCCGGCTGTACCTGGACAACGTGCCCAACATCCAGTCGTCGTGGGTGACGCAGGGGGCCAAGATCGGCCAGGTGGCCCTCTTCTACGGGGCCAACGACATGGGCAGCCTGATGATCGAGGAGAATGTGGTGGCGTCCGCCGGGACGGTCCACTACCTGACGCTCGACCAGATTCGCCAGGCCATCACCGAGGCCGGCTGGGTGCCCCGGCAGCGGGACGTGTTCTACAACCTGCTGCCCGACCGGCCGGCCCCGACGGCCACGCCGGCGCCAACAGCCCGATCGGCCACGCCTCACGCCGACCGGCCGGGTCTCGCGTTGCCGCTGGTGCCCTAGCCGGCGACAATACCGACATGACAGACGACCCGTCCCTGGACCCGCCCGACCCGGACGAGCAGCGGGCCGCCCTCCACCACATCATCGGCTACCGCCGGCTGCGGCGGTCCATCCGCTCGTCCGGCACCGGCACCCTCGTGTGGGGGCTGTTCATGCTCGGCATCTGGTACGTCGCCTTCTACCAGACCGGGCGGGCCGGCACCGTCCTGGCCATGATCCACCTGGCCCTGGGGGTGGGGGAGGTCGTCGTCGGGCTGTTCAAGAAGCTGGTGCCGGTGCCGGAAGCCTACCTGCTCGAGGCGCTGGTGTTCGTCGGGTTCGCGGCGGCCAACGGCTACCGCTACTGGGACCAGCGGCAGAACGGCGGCCTGTTCGCGGCCGGGTTCGCCCTGTACATGCTGTTCGCCGCCTGGGGCCGGGTGCGGGTGTACCGGCAGTTGCTCCGCGGCCGGTTCCGCCGGCCCGGCCGGGACCAACTGCGGTGGTTCGACGACCTGCTGACGGAAACGCGGGCGGCCGACCCGGAGGCCGACCCGAACAGCCTGGACCTGCCGACCGACCCGCCGGTGCGGATGAAGCTGCTCGGCGACACCGCCCTGGTGCTGGAACCCGGCCAGCCCGACCCGGAGGTGGTGGGCCGGGACAGCGTCCACATCGACCGGGAGCCACCGGCCCCCGGCGAGCGGTGGCCGTCCGGCCACCTGACGGTCGGCGGCGAGGACGCCGGCCGGTTCGAGGTGGACGACTTCAACTGGAAGAACTACGCCGCCTGGAAGACGGCCGGCGGCGACCCGCCGCCGCCGATCCAAGCCCGGCCGGCCCGCGGCGAATAGCCTGCCACCTCGTCGCGGAGTCCGCCCGTGTTACCGCTGCTGCTCGCCCTGATTGCCGCCGACCCGCCGGCCCCTGTCGGCGTGTGGGAGGGGCCCATCAAGTCCGGCGGCATTCCGCTGTTACTCCAGTTCACCCTGACGGCCAAACCCGACGGCGGGCTGACCGGCCACATGATCAGCCTGGACCAAGGGAACGACAAGCTGCCTGTCGCCGAGGCGACCCAGGCGGACGGCAAGCTGACGCTCAAGCTGCCGGTCATCAGGGGCACGTTCACCGGCACACTGGCCGCCGACGGTAAAACGCTGAAGGGCGACTGGAAGCAGTCCGGCACCACCTTCCCGCTGACGCTCGCCAGGATGGACAAGCCGACCACCCGCAACCGCCCGCAACTGCCGAAGCCGCCGTTCCCCTACCGCTCCGAGGACGTGACGTTCGCCAACTCGGCGGGCGGCGGGCACACACTGGCGGGCACCTTGACCCTGCCGCCGGGCGACGGGCCGTTCACCGCCGTGGTGCTGGTCAGCGGCAGCGGGCCGCAGGACCGGGACGAAAGTTTGATGGGGCACAAGCCGTTCCTGGTGCTGGCCGACCACCTCACACGCAAGGGGGTGGCGGTGCTGCGGTACGACGACCGCGGGTTGGGCCAGTCCGGCGGCACGTTTGCTGGCTGCACCTCGGCTGACTTCGCCACCGACGCCCACGCGGCCGTCAAATACCTGCTCGGCCGGAAGGAGATCGACCGCAAGAAGGTGGGCATCTGCGGGCACAGCGAGGGCGGGCTGATCGGCCCGATGGTGGCTGCCGGCCACCCGGCCGACGTGGGGTTCCTGGTGCTGCTGGCCGGCCCCGGCCTGCCAGGCGATGAAATTCTCAAGACTCAGGTCCGCGACATCCTGCTGGCCGAGGGCAAGGACGAGAAGACCATCAAGGCGATGGTGGCCCTGAACCAGATCACCGTGGCCGGCATGAAGAAGCCGTGGGCCGACCCCCGGCCGGTACTCGCCGCCGTGGTCGGCGGCCCGGCGGCGGCCGGCCTCGACAAGTGGAAGCCGAAGCCGGGCGGCGACCCGTGGATGCGGTACTTCGTCAGCTACGACCCCCGCCCGGCCCTCGGCCAGTTGCGGTGCCCGGTGCTGGCCGTCAACGGCGGCAAGGACACCCAGGTGGCGGCGAAGGACAACTTGGCCGCGATCAAGGCCGCCTGCCCGGCGGCCGAGGTGCTCGAACTGCCTGGCCTCAACCACCTGTTTCAGCCGTGCCAGACCGGCGGCGTGGCCGAGTACGCGACCATCGAGACCACCCTCGACCCGGCGCTTTTGGACGTGGTCGCCGGGTGGGTGACGAAGTCGCCGGCGGGGGCGAAATGATTGAGGTCGAAGGGCTGATCAAGCGGTTCGGCGACGCCGTGGCGGTGGACGACGTGTCGTTCACCGTCCGCCCGGGGGAGGTGTTCGGCCTGCTCGGGCCGAACGGGGCCGGCAAGACCACCACCCTGCGGCTGCTCTGCACGGTGCTGCGGCCGACGGCCGGGTTCGCCAGCGTCGGCGGGTACGACACGGTGCGGGAGGCGGCGGCCGTGCGGCGGACGGTCGGCTTCCTGTCGGCCAACACCGGGGTGTACGACCGCATGACCGCCCGCGAGCTGGTCACCTACTACGGCCGGCTGTACGGCCTCTCAGGGGCCAAGCTGGACGACCGCCTGGACGAGCTGTTCGCGGCGCTGGACATGACCGACTTCCAGCACAAGCGGGGGGGGCAACTGTCCACCGGCATGAAGCAGAAGGTGAGCATCGCCCGGGCGCTGGTCCACGACCCGCAGGTGCTGATCTTCGACGAGCCGACCAACGGCCTGGACGTGCTGGTGCAGCGGGCGGTGTTGCGGAGCATCGCCGACCTCCGCGGCCGGGGTAAGACCATCCTGTTCAGCACCCACGTCATGAGCGAGGTGGAGAAGCTGTGCGACCGGGTGGCCGTCATGGCCCGCGGCAAGATCGTCGCCGCCGGCACCCTGCCGGAGCTGCGGCAGAAGTACGGGCAGGACGACCTCGAAGAGCTGTTCTTCAGCCTGGTGGGCTGACGTGTATAGGGTGGTGCCGAATCTTCGAGGCCCACCGTTTACCGCCTGGCCCCGGATGGTGGGCCTCGAAGACTCGGCACCACCCTACACACGTCACTGGCCCGCCTTCTCCTTCACCTCGCTCAGCCGCCGCTGGTAGCGGTCGTACAGCCGGGTCTGCTTGCTGGTCGGCTCGTGCGGCCGGCCGTCCACGAACAGGGCCAGCACCTGCGTCGAGGGTTGCAGCAGGTCGCCGTTGGTGACGACCAGGTTGGCCCGCCGGCCGGCGGTCACGTCGCCGAGCAGCTTGTCGGCCCCGAGGATTTCGGCCGCGGACAGGGTGACGGCTCGCAGCCCGGCTTGCGGCGGCAACCCGTAGGACACGGCCATCGCCGCCTCGTAGGGCAGGTTGCGGGTGTTGTTCGACCCGGCCGACCGGAGGCAGAACCGCACCCCGGCGGCGTGCAGCTTGGCCGCCGCGGTCATCGGGGCGTCGTACCGCTCGCCGGCCTCCCGGGCGATGGCCATGACCGGCCCGAGCACCACCGGCACGTCCCGCCGCTTCAGCTCGTCGGCCACCTTCCACGCCTCCGACGCCCCGGTGAGGATGACTTTCAGCTTCAGCTCGTCGGCCAGTTTCAGGGCGGCCAAGATGTCGCTCTTGCGGTCGGCGGCCAGCATCACCGGCTTCTCGCCCTTCACGTAGGGGGCCAGCGCCTCCAGCCGGGGGTTGACCGGCCGGGTCGGGTCGGCCGCCTTCGCCGCGGCGTACCGCCGGGCCTGCTCGATCAGGTCGCGGAGCTTGCGGAGCTTGTCCTCCCGCTCCCGCTTGGCCTTGGCCGCGTTCTCGGTCGCCTCCGGGAAGTCGGCGAAGAACGGCCGCGGCCGGACCTCCTGCGGGTACTCGATGCACAGGGCCAGCGGGTCGGTGACGACCATCTCGGCCGGCACCCAGCCGGCCAGGTTGATGAGCGCCGCCTGGCCGGCCATCAGCGACCCCGTCGGCCGGGTGACGGCCGCCAGCACGCCGTTGGCCCGGGTGACGGGGATCAGTTCGGAGTCCGGGTTGATGCCGGTGGCGGCCCGCAGGTCGGGCTGGAAGTCGCCGCCGTCGCGGAAGTCGGCCGTCTCCTTCGCCGAGTCGATCTCCACCAGCCCCAGGACGGTGCCGGCGTCGATCATCCCCGGGTAGACGTGCCGGCCGGTCAGGTCCACGGTGGTCGCCCCGGCCTGGAGGTCCGGCAGCGGCTCGCCGACCTTCAACACATGTGTAATGTCCTTGCCGCGGACGACCACCGTGCCAGCGAACGGCTCGCCGTCGGCCGGGTGGACGGTCGCCCCGGTGAGGACATACACGCCGTTCGGCCGCTCGCGGATGGCCAGCGGCTCGACCGGGGCGGGCGGGGCCGATGCCGCCGGCGGGAAGGGAGTCAGCACGTCGGCCCGCTGGAAGACGACTTCACCTTCGACCAGCGTCAGCTCGCACCGGCTGTAGGCGTTGAGCGGGTGGCCGGTGAACAGGGCCAGGTCGGCGTCCTTGCCCATCTCGATGCTGCCCAGCCGCGACTCAAGCCCGAGTTGCTTGGCCGGGTTCAGGGTGATGGTTTTCAGGGCCTCGGCCGGGTCCATGCCGCCGTACTTGACCAGCTTGGCGGCCTCCTGGTACAGGTGCCGCATCAGCTCGTTGTCGTCCGACTTCAGGCACACCGTGGTGCCGGCGTCGTGCAGCAGCTTGGCCGCGTAGGGGATGGCGTCGTAGGCTTCCAGCTTGTACGCCCACCAGTCGCTGAACAGGCTGACGCTCGCCCCGTGGGCGGCGATCTCCGGGGCCACCTTGTACCCTTCGAGGACGTGTTGCAGCGACTTCACCTTCACCCCGAACTGGTCGGCTACCCGCAGCAGCATGAGGATTTCGTCGCCCCGGTAGCAGTGGCTGTGCACCTTGATGTCGCCGGCCAGGACATCGGCCAGCGCCTCCAGCCGCAGGTCGCGGCGGGGTTCCGGCGGGGCGTCGGCACTCGCCTTTCGCTTCTCGTACTCGTCCCACTTTTTGCGGTACTCGCGGGCCTCGCTGAACGCCCGCACCAGCACCGCCTCCACCCCGAGCCGGCTGTTCGGGAACCGGCCGTCGGTCCGCTTGACGTTCTCCCCGAGGGCGAACTTCACCCCCCGCGGGCCGGTCGTCACCAGCATCTCAGTGGCCGGCTTACCCACCTTCATTTTGATGACCGCGTCCTGCCCGCCGACCACGTTGGCGCTGCCGTGTAAAAGCCGGGCAGTGGTCACGCCGCCGGCCGCAGCGCGGTAGATCTGCTCGTCCTCCGAGTCGATCACGTCCCGCACCCGCACCTCGGGCACCACGCTCAGGGAGAACTCGTTCACCCCGCCGGTGACCGCGAAGTGCGAGTGCGTGTCGATGATCCCGGGCATGAGGAACAGGCCGGCCGCCTCGACGACGGCCACCCCGTCCGGGGCGGTCAGCCCCTCGCCGAGCTGAGTGATCTTGCCGCCCCGCACCAGCACGTCGGTGCTCGGCCGGACCGGGCCGGACACGGTGACGACGGTGGCCCCGCGGATCAGCACGTCGCCGCCGGTCTTCAGCCGCGGCTTGCGGTCGGCCTCCGTCTCGGTGGTGGCTCGCTCGACGGCGTCGAGCATCGGCACCAGCGCCCGGATCGCGTCGCCGGCGACCACCGGGGCCGGGCGGTTCGGCCCCTTCCGCTCAGCGTTCGGCTCGGTCGGCGACGCATCGATCTTCGCCGCCTGCGGTGCGACGCCCGACTCCCGCGGCCCTTTGCGGCCGGGGCGACCTGCCGGGGCGTCGGCCGTCTCGACTACTCGGGCGGCGGGGGCCGGGTCCAGCGTCAGGTCGAACCGCACCCCGTCGGCGAACGCCCACTTGTACTTGGTCATCTCGGCCTGCCAGTCGCCGTCCGTCACGAGCAGGTGGGCCGGGCGATTCACCGCCACCTTGCCCAACTGCGGGCCGACGCCCAGCAACTCGGCAGCGCCGGTGGTCAGGGCGGCCAGGGCGGCGTCGGCCGGCAGCCCGGCGGCGATCACCTTCCGCACGGCCGCGCGAAACGTCTCCGGCCCCTTGTCTCCGGCCAGCCCGGCGGTGCTGAAGGCGAACTTCACCCCCGCCTTGTGCAGGGCCGCCGCCGTGCCGACGCTCTCCTGCCGTTTCCGCTCCAGGTCTTCCCGCACCCGCACCGCTAGCTCGCCCTCGCGCTCGCCCGGCTGGGCGAAGTCCAGCCGCAGGACCACCGGCACCCCGTCGGCCTTGAGCCGATCAACCGCCTTCCAGGCGTCCTTGCCGCCGACGATCACCGGCTTCAGCTTGAACTCGGCGGCCATGTCGAGTGCCCGGTGAATCTGGTCCCGGGTGTTGGCCTCGAAGGCGACCGGCAGCATACCGTCGAGACATGGCCAGAGGCTCTCCAGCGACGGGTCGGCCACCGGCCGGCGGCCGGCCCGGCCCTTCTTCTCGAACGCCTCGGCCTGCCGGCGTGCCCAGCCAGCGTCTAGGAACACCTGCCGGCAGTGGGCCACGCTGCCCATGAGCGCCCGCGGGTACTCGGCCCCGATGAGAGTCCGGATGGCGGCGTGCTGGGCCACCGCCGCCTTCAGCACCGTCTCGCGTGGGGCGGCCCCGCTCAGGCTGACGAGGGCGCTGGTGCCGGACAGGAACCCGCCGTCCGGGGCGGCCAGTGCCACCGTGAAGCCGACCTTCCGCCACGGGGCCACCGCCTCGTCGTCCGGTTTCAGAGCGGTTGCGACGGCGAACTCGGGGGTGAGGCCGCGGCGGTGGTCCGGCTTGGTGGCTACCAGGGCGTCGGCGGCGATGTCGTCCACCACCGGCGGGCCGGCGGCGCTGCGGCGGACCGTCGGGTCGAACCCGCGGGGGCTGCCGGCGTCCACGAACCCGGGGTAGACGGTCAGCCCGGCCCCGTCGATCACGGCGGCGTCTGGTGGGACGGCGACATCCGGGCCGACGGCCACGATCAGCCCGTCGCGGACGACGACGGTGGCCGTGTCCAGCACGGTGCCGGGTTCGACCACCACCCGCGCCCCGCGGACGGCGTAGCAGGTGGGCCGTAGGTCGCCGGCCGGCTGGGCGGCGGCTGTCCCGGCGGTCACGAGGAGCGCGAGGAGTCGGAGGGTCATATCGGTGTGGGGTCAGAGGGTGGCGTGCGAGAGGTAGAGCGGTTGTAGCCGGCGGCGGTCACACCTGGAAGATATCCCGCACGTTGTCTCGCAGCAGCCGGGTACCGAGGGCGACGGCCCCGGCCTCGGTCAGCCGGCCCGGCCGCACGTACTCGTCGGCCAGCACGCCGGCCAGCACCCGCCGGTACATGCGGTACTTGGGCAGCACGAACTCCAGCTTGTAGGCGTCCGAGTAGTAGCCGATCAGCTTGGTCTTGGGCACCCCGGCCAGCCGCTCGGCCGTGTCCCGGGCGATGACCGACGGCAGGTTGCTGTACCACCAGTGGCCGTTGCACACCACGTTCGGGAACAGCCACGAGTACGCCACCAGCTCCTGGTTCTGTCCGCTCGTCAGCACGCTGACGGGGAACGTCACCTCGGGGAAGGCCGCAAACAGCTCGCGGTACTGGAGCAGGCTGCCGCCGCGGTCGAACAGGTCGCGGCCCTGGTGGACGCCGCCGGGGTACACGTCCCGGGTGACGCCGATCATCAGGTCGAACGGCAGCCCGAACTCGCGGCAGTGTTCGGCGAGCAGCCAGAAGGTGCTGTCCGGCGTCGGGCGGAAGTCGTGCGGCAGGCTGACGGCACACGCCTTTGCCCCTTTCGCCGTGAAGTGTTCGAACAGCTTCCGCACGGCCGTCCGCAGGCTGGCCGCGTCGCCGACCTCGACCCCGGTCGCCTTCGCCAGCCGCTCTCGCACCGCCGGCTCGTGTAGCTTGAACACCAGTGTGTCCGTCCGCAGGCAGGGCACGTACACGCCGGTGTCGAACCCCTCCAGCGGGTCGTCGAACTCGTTGGTCAGGAAGATGCGTTCCAGCTTGGTCGCTGCGGCGACCTCGCCGACCCACCCGGGCTTGCCGAACTGCTGCACGGAGCGGTCGAACAGGTCGTCGCAGTCGGCGGCCGATACCGTCGGCCGGTCCCAGCCGAGGAACGTTCGGCAGATGTCCAGGAACCAGGCGTGCTGGGCAGTGTTGTCGAACCGCTCCATGTGCCCGAGGATGGCCCGGCACCGCTCCCGCGGCGGGGCATCCAGGGCCGCCTTCGGCAACCCGGCCGAGTGGGCCAGCTCCGTGTAGTAGTGGTAGCCGAGGATGTCATCGAGCGACGTGGACGCCGGGGCGTGGGGGTCGATGTGCGAGTGCGGGTCGATCAGCGGCACCGCGTCCAGGGCGCCTGTCAGGTCAGACACAAGGGAGTCGGCAGGCATGTGGACGTTCCGGAGAAGGTTTGTTCAGTCCAGCCGCACTGTCGCCCACGCCAGCCCGAGGAACACCACGCCGAAACCGGCCAGCATCCCGCAGGCCGTCAGCACCGCCGTGGTGTCCACGCCGCCGGCGTCCGGGGCCAGTAGCCGGGCGTAGGCGTCCAGCGCCCAGGCGTGCGGGGTAACGTAGCTCAGGCTCCGCATGTCCTCCGGCATCAGCTCCCGTGGCATCATCGACCCGCTGACGCCCGCCAACAGCAGCACCACCAGCGTGCCGTACACGGCCACCTGGGTCTCGGTGCGGGCGAAGCCGGCGACGAGGACCGCCAGCCCGACGGCGGCCAGGGACGTGCTCAGCACCACCGGCACCAGCAGCCACGGCGCGGCCCCCCAGCTCATGCCGAAGATGAGCTTGCCGCACAGCAGCAGGAGGAACCCTTGCAGCACCGACACCGCCACGCACGGCAGCACTTTGCCGAGGAGAATCTGGCCGCGGGTGAGCGGGGCGGCGCGGAGGCGGACCATCGTGCCGTGCCGCCGCTCGGCCACGAACAGCCACCCCACTGTGAGGACCAGGAAAAAGGCGAAGGTGACGGTGTACGCCGGCACCAGGGTCTGATACCGCACGGCCCCGCGGTTCACCCCGAGGCCGGGGGCCGGGGTGAACTCGCCGCGGTTGCCGACCCGCGCCGTCGGCGGCTCGCTCTTGGTCAGCCCGGCCCACGTCTTGGCCCGGAATTGATACTGGCTGAAGAAGTCACCGATGCCCCGTTGGATGCCCGCCCCGATCTTCTGCTTCGGCATGATCAGGAAGGCCGCCCGCATCTCGGGGATTTTCTCCCCCATCTTGTCCATGAACTTGTCGCTGCCGATCTGGTCGAACGCCTGACCGATCATCCACGGGATGATGACCCGTAGCAGGCTGACTTGCACCACCTGCTGAATCACCGACGAGCCGACCGGCTGGGTCGGGCTGGCCAGGAAATCGACCCCGAGGGCGTCGGCCCGGACGCCGTCCCGGTACAGCGGGTTGATGGGGTCGGTCTTGAAGTCCGCGCCGACGAACGAGCACCGCTGGCACAGCTCGCTGAAGTCCTTGCCCAGCACGACCACCGCCGAGCGGTCGCCGCGGCGGACCAGCGCCTCCGCCGCCGCCCGGTCGGGCACCCGCTCCACCCGGATGTCGGCCGTGTCGGCCAGGTCGTCGAGCAGGATGTCGGCCCACGGCTTGGGCGGGAAGGTGCGGGCCGGGTCGGGCGGCAGCCCGGCGTCCTCGACCACCACGGCGATGCGGATGCGGTCGTCCGGCTTCCGCCCGAAGGCGTCCCCGAGCGACAGCCCGAGGACCAGGATGAGCAGCAGCGGCATGGCCAGCAGGATGACCGCGCTCCGCGGGTCGCGGAGCAGCAGGCGGAGGTCTTTGCCGGCGATGGTGAGGGTCGGCATGGTAGGGCACGTTTCAACGTGCCGTCTCCTTCCTGGGTGGCTGTCATTCGCGCCGCACGCCGACCGCCCGCCGCCGTCACGTTGAAACGTGACCTACTGATCCCGGAGTGCCCGGCCGGTGAGGTGCAGGAACACCCGCTCCAGGGTCGGCTGCTGGATGTCGATGGCCGTCGGCTGGATGCCGGCGGCGAACAGTTTCGGCAGCACCGGGGCCAGGTCGCCGGCCGTCACCGCCAACCCGTCGGCGGTCGGCGTGACCCGCTTCACCCCGGGCACCGCGGCCAGTCGTTCGGCCAGCCCCGGCGTCGGCGGCAGGGTCAGCCGGGCCACCGCGTCGAGCGTCTGCAACAGGTTCGGCAGGGTGTCGCACGCCTTCACCACGCCGGCGTCCATGACGGCCAGCCGCGGGCAAAGAGCTTGCACCTCTTCCATGTAGTGACTAGTGTACACTACTGTCAGGCCGGCGGCGTTGAGCCGTCGCACTTCGTCGAAAATCAGGTTGCGGCTCTGCGGGTCCACGCCCGTCGTCGGCTCGTCCAGCAGCAGCAGGTCCGGGGCGTGGACCACGGCGATGGCCAGGTTGAGCCGCCGCTTCATGCCGCCGCTGAAGGTGCCGGCCCGGTGGTCCGCGCGGTCGAGCAAGCCGACGGCCGTCAACTGGTCGTCCACCCGCTTGGCCAGCGACTTGCCGCCGAGGCCGTACAGTCGGCCGAAGAAGTGCAAGTTCTCGCGGGCGGTCAGTTCGGGGTAGAGGGCCAGGTCTTGGGTCGCCAGGCCGACCCGCGGCTTGAGCTGCCGGGCACGAGTGCCGAACGGCTGGCCGAACAACTTCACGCTACCGGCATCCGGGTCGGCCAGCCCGCCGAGTATGTTCATCAGGGTGGTCTTACCGGCCCCGTTCGGCCCGAGCAGGCCGAACAGCTCGCCGGGCTGGACGCTCAGGGTTAGCCCGTCCAGGGCGACGGCCCGGCCGTACCGCTTGCGGAGGTCGGTTACTTCCAGCACCGGCGCGGCGGTCATGGGCTGCATCTTACGTCCCGGGAGTGAGCCGATGCCGACGTACAACGCTGCCCGGGTGCGGCAGGCCAACGACCGGCCGGTGAACGAGGCCGGCGACTACGTTTTGTACTGGATGCAGATGAGTCGGCGGCTGCGGGCCAACCACGCCCTCAACTACGCCGCCGGCTGGGCCAAGAAGCTGGGCAAGCCGCTGGTGGTGTACGAGGGGCTGAAGCTCGATTACCCGTGGGCGTCGGCCCGGTTCCACCAATACCTGCTGGAAGGGATGCGGGACAACGTCGCCGCCGCGAAGAAGCTGGGCGTCAGCTATTGGCCGTTCGTCGAGACGCCGGGCGACGCCGGCCGGGGGCTGATGCGGCGGCTGTGCCGGGATGCGTGCCTGCTGGTGACGGACGACTACCCGGCGTTCATCGTCCCGGCCCAGATTCGGGCGGTGGCGGCCGGGGATGTGGCGGTCCACGCCGTGGACGGCAACGGCCTGGTGCCACTATCGCTGCTCGGGGCGCCGGTGGCGGCCGCCGCCCACCTGCGGCCCCGGCTGCACAAGGCCATCCCGTTGGCGTGGGAGAACCGGGCGGCGGACGTGCCGGACCTGCCGAAGCCGACCCGGGTGGCCGTGGACGCCCCGTTCGCGGTGTGGCAGCCGCCGGCCGACCTGGGGGCGTTCGTGCGGTCGCTGCCGGTCGATCTGACCGTCCCCGCGGTGCCGACGACCGAGGGCGGCAGCGTCGCCGGGCACAGGCGGCTGGCCGAGTTCGTGACGAAGCAACTGCCCCGGTACGCCGACGGCCGCAACCAGCCGGCCGGCCCGGACGCCGGCCCGTCCAGCCGGCTGAGTGCGTACCTGCACTACGGCCACCTCGGCATCCAGGAAGTCACGGAAGCCGTCCTCGGCCCGGACTGGACGCCGGCCGAACTCAACCTCAAGACCCGGAACAAAGACGACTACTTCACCCGCGACCCGAGCGTGAACGGCTTCCTGGACGAGGCCGTGACCTGGCGGGACGTGGGCCACCACTGGCACCACGTGAAGAATCAGGAGCCGGGGGCGACGGGCCGCAGGAGTTGGCAGGACGCCGGCGAGCGGCCGAGCTTCAACTTCGAGACGTTCGACTTCTCCCCGCTCGCCGGCGGCACGCTGGACCGGGTGCTGCCGGCGTGGGCGAAGGCCACGCTCGCCAAGCACGCCGGCGACCGCCGGCCGGTGGTGTACGAGTTGGACGAACTGGAACACGCCCAGACCGACGACCCGGTGTGGAACGCCGCCCAGCGGGAGATGGTGGCGACCGGCCGGATGCACAACTACCTGCGGATGCTCTGGGGGAAGAAAATCCTCCAGTGGTCCGCCACGCCCGAGCAAGCCTACCGGGTGACCGAACACCTGAACAACAAGTACCTGCTCGACGGCCGTGACCCCAACAGCTACACGGGGATTCATTGGGTGTACGGGCTGTTCGACCGGCCGTGGCCGCCGGAGCGGGAGATTTTCGGCCAGCTCCGGTACATGACCAGCGACAGCACCAGCAAGAAGTTCAAACTGGCCGGCTACTACGACTACGTCGCCGGGTTGCCGACGCCGGAAGCGGTGCGGGCCGGCAAAACCGCCCCAGCCCGACCCGGCAAACTGTTCTGACGGCACAATCTGTGCTGCCCGACTGGAAACGCTCACCGGCGTCCGTAGAACATTTCTTACGCTAGTGTCTGTCCCCGCTCCCAAAGGATTTCGCACCGATGTCCATCGTTCAGACCGCGTCCGCCGGCGTCCGCCATGATGTCAAAGACCTGGCCCTCGCGGCCAGGGGCAAGAAGCGGATCGTGTGGGCCGACCATGACATGCCCGTGCTGGCCCAGATCCGCGAGCGGTTCGAGCGGGAGAAGCCGCTGGCCGGGCTGCGGATGAGCGCCTGCCTGCACGTCACCGCCGAGACGGCCAACCTGGCCCGCACCCTCAAGGCGGGCGGGGCCGACCTGCTGCTCATCGCCTCCAACCCGCTGTCCACCCAGGACGACGTGGCCTCTTCCCTCGTCGCCGACTACGGCATCGGGGTCGCGGCCATCCACGGCGAGGACGCCAACAGCTACTACAAGCACGTCGCCATGGCGCTGGAACACCAGCCGCACGTGACGATGGACGACGGGGCCGACCTCGTGACCGCGATGGTCCACATCGCGATGGACCGGCTGGACAAGTTCAACGAGGGTCAGAAGGCGGTCAAGGACTGGGCCAGCAAGATGACGGCCGCCCAGCGGACGACGGCCTTCGACCGGGTGATCGGCAGCATGGAGGAGACGACCACGGGCGTCATCCGGCTGCGGGCGATGGAGAAGGAGGGCGTCCTCCGGTTCCCGGTGATCGCGGTGAACGACGCCGAAACCAAGCACTTCTTCGACAATCGCTACGGCACCGGCCAGAGTACGATTGACGGCATCATCCGGGCGACCAACGCCCTGTTGGCCGGTAAGACGATCGTGGTCGCCGGGTACGGCTGGTGCGGCAAGGGCGTGGCCTCGCGTGCCCGCGGCCTCGGGGCGCTGGTGGTGGTCACGGAGGTGAACCCGGTGGCCGCCCTGGAGGCCGCGATGGACGGGTTCCAGGTCATGAGCATGACCCAGGCCGCCCGGGTCGGGGACATCTTCATCACGGTGACGGGCAACAAGCACATCCTGTCGGCCGAACACTTCCCCCTGATGAAGGACGGGGCGATGGTGGCCAACAGTGGTCACTTCGACATCGAGATCGACCTGGTCGGGCTGAAGAACCTGACCTCCGGCAAGGAAGACGCCATCGCCTACGGCGTCCGGCACGAGGTGGACGAGTACCGGCTGAAGACTGGCAAGAAGCTGTACGTCATCGGCAGCGGCCGGCTGGTCAACCTGGCCGCCGCCGAGGGGCACCCGCCGTCCGTCATGGACATGAGCTTCGCCACCCAGGCGCTGGCCACCGAGTACTGCCTCCAGCAGAAGGGCAAGCTGGACAAGAAAGTGTACCGGCTGCCGCGGGAGATCGAGGAGTTCATCGCCACGGCCAAGCTCAAGAGCATGGGCATCGGCATCGACACGATGACCTCCGACCAGAAGCACTATTCCGAGAGCTGGGAACACGGAACGTAAGTTAGACGTGTCTTCCGGTCGTAGCCCGAAGCGCGAGCGATACTCGCGCTACGGGCTACGACTAACAGACCCAATCGGTCACTTCCGCCAACGCCGCACCCCGATTACGCTCAGACCCAACCCCGCCAGCACCAGCGTGGCCGGCTCCGGGGTTACAGCGGACACGTTCACGTCGGCCACGATCCGGCTGACACTCTCCGCATCCTGCCGGTGCCAGGCGATGTCGTAGCGGTTCTTGCCGAGCAGCATCTGGACACGGCCCGCGCCGTCCAGTTGCAACGCGCCCGCGTCGGCCGGACCGCCGACCAGCGACCCGGTCCCGTTCATGTAGGTGAAGCCGCGGACACCCGACGCCTGGTCGGTGATCTGGAGCAACGTGCGGAACCCGTCCACCTCCGCCCCGGTGGGGTCGCCGGTCGTGTACTGGCTTTTGCTGGACGCGGCTAGCACGATGGTGGCATCGCCGTCCGCCACACCAGTAGACCCGGTGGGCAGCGGTGCAAAGGCGCCGCCGCCCGACTCGGCCTTATCGAACCGGCTGAGACTGAGTACGGCCGATGCCGGCGGCGTGCCCCCGGTGGTGCCGGCCTGAACGGTGGCCGTGTAGGTCCAGCTCATCGGGCCGGCGACGGCCGCCGGGGTGAAGGCGACGGCAGCGACGAGCGGGCCGACCAGTGCGGCGAAGCGGCGAATCATGGGTGTCTCCAGCCTGCGTGGAACAGAGGCCGGGAAAGTACCTCCGCCCCGCCCCCCTGGTCAACCCCGACTGCCGGCTCAGACGAGGGTCACCCGCTTCTCCGGCTCCCCGCGGTAGATGCGGCGAATTCGTTCCCGCGTGAGGCCGAGCACCTTGTCGAACCGGCTCAGCTTCAGCCCGTCGATGTCGGTGGACTTGTCCCCCAGGTGGCGGAGCATGTCGATGTCCTGCCGCACCTCGCGGTCCACCTCGTACCGGAACAGCGGCCACACCAGCCGCATCCCGCCGGTCGGCCCGGGGTAGCGGCTCTTGGCGTACACGAACGACGTGACGGCCGTGGTGTCGGCGTCGATCGGCCAGAAGAACATGTACAGCCGCCACCGGACCATGCCCTGCCGGTCGCCGGCCGGGTCCGTCCACCAGTGGTCGTACACGCTGTACAGCGGGCTGAAGTAGGTCGTCCAGTCGTCGTGGAACAGGTCGCCGTCCTTGATGCCCAGCAGGTAGGCGAACACCCGGTTGAGCCGTTTGGTCGGGCCGACGTTCACCACCCGCACGCTGTCGTCGGTCTGCTCGAACCGCACCTTCACCTCGCTCATGCGGTCCAGGTCGTAGCCGAAGGTGTCGTGGACCGTGCCCGAGTGTTCGATCTCGGTGAAGTTGTCCACGGTCAGTTCGAGCGGAGCCGGCACCTCGTGGTAGAAGTTGCCCAGGTGGTAGTACTTCTCCTCGTTGATGACGGGGAACGGCGGGTTCGCCCCCTTCGCCTTCACCCACAGGTAGCCGTGCTCGTCCCGCACGTCGAACGCCTCGGTGCAGGTGGTCAGCTTGGGCGTGCCGGGGGACTCGCCGTTGCCGCAAGCGTCGAACGACCAGCCGTGGTACTTGCACTGGATGCGGTCGCCGACCACCTTGCCGTAGCTCAGTTTCAGCCGGCGGTGGGGGCACACGTCGTCCACACAGGCCACCCGGCCGGACGCGGCGCGGAACAGGCAGAGCTGCCGGCCGGCCAGCTTGAACCCGACCGGCTTGGCCTTGAGCTTCTTCGTCGCCAGGACCGGGTGCCAGTGGTCGAGCATGGCCATCGCGCGTCGCCTCGTGGGAACCATCCCAGTTTACCGGCCGGGTCTGCTACAATCACTCCCATGTTCACCGGACTGGTACAGGCACTCGGGACGGTCCGCCGGGTCGAGCCGGACGGGGCCGGCGGACTGACACTGACCGTCGCCGAGCCGGGCATCGCCCCGCGGGTGGAGGTCGGCGAGAGTGTCGCCGTCAACGGGGCGTGCCTGACGGCGTTAACACCGACGGCCACAGATTTTACGTTCCAGTGCGGCCCCGAGACGCTGGCGAAAACCACGCTCGGCGACCTGCGGGCCGGCGACCGGGTGAACCTCGAACGTGCCCTGCGGGTGGGCGACGCCCTCGGCGGGCACTTCGTCAGTGGCCACGTGGACGGCGTCGGCCGGATCGCCAGCCGGGAGGCCAGCGGGGAGTGGCGGACGGTCTGGTTCGACATCCCTGCGGAACTGGACGCCCTGCTGGTGCCCAAGGGCAGCCTGGCCATCGACGGGGTGAGCCTGACGCTAGTGGAGGTGCGGCCGGAGCGGGTGAGCGTCATGCTCATCCCGCACACGCTGGCCAGCACCACACTCGGATTCAAGCCGGTCGGCGGGCGGGTCCACCTGGAAGCCGACCTGCTGGCCAAGCACGTGCAAAAACTGCTCACGAAGATGACACCCTGATGCCCCGCGAAATCCGCTTCCTTCCTGACCCGAACGCCCCGCCGGAGCCGGCCCCGCCGCCCCCGCCGCCGGAGCCGATCCCGCTCGGCACCACGGCCCCGCCGCCGCGGCAGACCCTCGGCTACCTCCGCGGGCTGTTGCAGTCGCACGGGCTGGAGCCGAAGTCGAAGCTCGGCCAGAACTTCCTCATCGACCTGAACCTGCTCGACTTCATCTGCCGGGTGGCCGAGCTGAACCCACTCGACTCGGTGCTGGAGGTCGGCACCGGCACCGGCTCGCTCACCGCACTCATGGCCGACCGGGCCGGGTGCGTCTGCTCGGTGGAGGTCGACACCGACTTCCAGCGGCTGGCGTCCGAGATCATCGGCAACCGGCCGAACGTGGCCCTGGTCCGCGGCGACGCCCTGGCCCGCAAGAACGAGATGAACCCGCTCGCCCTGGCCGCCTGGGACGAGTTGACCAAGCGGTACGACAGCCGGCACCGCAAGCTGGTGGCCAACCTGCCGTATGTTATCGCCACGCCGGTGATTACAAACCTGCTCATCGCCGAGCGGCCCATCGAGCGGATGGTGGCGATGGTGCAGTGGGAGATCGGCGAGCGGCTGCGGGCGACCGTCGGCACGAAGGACTACAACTCGCTGAGCGTGCTGGTGCAGAGCGTGGCCGACGTGGAGACGGTGCGGAAGGTGCTGCCGGGCAACTTCTTCCCGCGGCCGAAGGTGGATTCGGCCATCGTGCTTATCAAGCCGAACCCGGCCAAACGGGCGAGAGTCGGGGACGTGCAGCGGTTCCGGACGTTCCTGCGCGACCTGTACACCATGCGGCGGAAAAACCTCCGCGGGGCACTGGCGGGGCGGCCGGGGGCGACGGAGAACAAGGCCGAGGTGGACGTGAAGCTGACGGCAATGGGCTTCGACGGCAACGCCCGGGCCGAGACGCTCACCGTTGACCAGCACCTGGAACTGAGCAAGGTGTTCGGGTGAAGGGGTTGGTCGCCTGAAGCGCCAGCGAGGGATGTTTTCCTCGCTAGCGCTTCGGGCCACGAACTAGCCGCTCACCGGCTCACCACGGTGAACGTCCGCTCGGCTTCTTCCAGCTTGAGTGTCTTGTGGAAGCTGGCTTTGCCGTGCCCGTCGCCGACGTACAGGTGATACGTCCCGGCCGGCACGCTCGTCTCGAACCGACCGAACTCGTCCGCGGTGGCATACTCCCGGCTCTTGCCGTCGGTCGCGCTCACCAGCACCAACTTGGCCCCGGCCAGCGGGGTGGCTTGGTCCGGCCGCACCACTTCACCGCGAACGGCGGTGGATTTGGCCAGCGAGGTCGTCCGCCCGTTCACCTTGGCCGGCGGCATCACCCGCGGGGCGGACATGCCGCTACCCGGGTTGGTCGGGATTTGCTGCGGCAGGATGGTTTCCCCACCCGACGGGGCGATGGTCGGCCCGTGTGAGCGGATCACGTCCACCTGCGGGGAACTGCCGGCCGACGCCCCGGGAAGGGCACACGTCGGCGCCTTGTACACCTTCTCCTCCGGGCCGTAGTACACCGGCCGGCGGACCTCGTACTGCCGCTCCACCTGGGTCGGCACCATCCGCAGCCGCTCGACGGCGTGCATGACAGTGGTGCATTCCTCCCGCTTGTAAAAGCGGGTGGTCGGCTTCTCCACCGTCTGGCAGCAGCCGGTCACCGGGTCGTAATAGCTGGACCGGGTTTTGGTCACAACCGGCTCGTAGTAGCTCCGCCGCTCGACCATCGGCACCTGCTCGACGACCGTCTCCGGCCGCAGGACCGTGACCGTCTCGGACCGGGTTTCGGTCTCGTAGTGGGACAGCCGGTAGCTCGACCGGCTGGGGGCCGGGGCCGTGGCGTAGTACGAGTCGGACCGGACCTTGCGGCAACCCAAACAGGCCACCTGGTAAACGTTATTCCAGCCGGCCGAGGCGAAGTCGGCCGACCCGGCCACCGCCAACAGGGGGGCGGCGAGTCGCAGCAATCGGGTCATGGGTTAGTCTCCCCGGGGGTCGGCCGCGTGTCGGTCGCGTGGCCTAACCACTTTAGACTAAATGCGTGGCTGCGGTTCACAAAAGTAAACCGTTCCCGGCAGAATAGTCCCTTAGCAAACCGCCGATCCTTGCAGCAGAACCGGCATGACCCCAACTGCCTAGCTTACCGGCAAGCTAGGCAACGCCCTTGAGAGCCGCCAGGGCAGCGTCGTAGTTCGGCTCGGCCGTCACTTCTGGCACGTATTCGGCGTATTTCACCGTCCCGCCAGCGTCGACCACGAACACCGCCCGGGCCAACAGGGCGAGCGGCAAACCTTCGATGCGGACCCCGAACGCCGTGCCAAAACTGCCGTCATGCACGTCAGACAGCGTTTGCATGTTCTGGACGTTCTCGGCGCCGCAGAACCGCTTCTGGGCGAACGGCAGGTCCAGGCTGACGGTGTACGCCGCCACCGTGTCGCCCAACGCGGCCAGCTCGTCCTCGAAGTGCTTGGTCTGCCGGCTGCACACCGGGGTGTCGAGCGACGGCACCACGCTGAACAGCCGCGGCTTGGCCGGGGTGTCGGCCAGCGTGACCGGGGCCAGGGCGTTCGACAGGGTCTTGAAGGTCGGGGCCTTGTCGCCCGCTTTCAGGGCCGGCCCGACCAGGGTGACGGGGTTGCCCTTGAAGGTGACGGCACCGGCTCGCTTGTCGGACACGGGAAGGCTCCTAGTGGGATGTGAGGATGTGATACGGCGCCAGGCGTTCGGACGCCCGGGGTCAGTTCGGGCTGAAGTCCGGCGGGAACCGCCGGCCGGCGGGCAGGTTCGGCCGCACCAGCGCGGCCGTCAGCCGCTCGGCCCGCTCGGCGATGCGGGCGTCCGCCAACAGCTCTTGCTTCAACTCCACCGGCAGCGGTAGGGCGTAGGCCAGCACGTCGCACAGTTGGCCGAGTGGCATCTCGCCGTCGAACAGTTCGGCCAAGTGCTGGTGGGCGGGGCCGGACGACTCGAACCGCGGCAGCACGGCCGCCCCCAGGAGCTTCCGTAGTCCGGCCGATTCGCCGACGGCCGGCGACTGGTCCCGAATCACCGTCACCCGGGCCGTGCGGTACAGTTTGTCCGTCTCCAGCTCTTCCACCAGCCGCACCCGGGCCAGCCCGCGGAGCCGCAGGTTGTACTGGCCGCCCGGCAGCCGCTCGTGGTGGACGATGCGGCCCAGGCAGCCGACCGGGGCCAAGTCGTCCGGCTCGTCCTCCTGGGGCAGCACCAACACCACCAGTTGGTCGCCGGTCAGGGCGTCGGCCGTCATCTGCCGGTACCGCGGCTCGAAGATGTGCAGCCCCTGCACCACCTGGGGGAAGAACACCAGGTTGGGCAGCGGGAACAGGCGGGCCAGCCCGCTGAACTGGTCGATCGCGCCTTGGTCGTCGGTCATCGCTGTGCCCATCGCAACTCTCACCTCGGGCCGTGTCACGCATGGTAGGGGAAGGCGGGTGGTGGGTTCAAGCGGCTATCGCCCGGCGGCGGTTGCGGTTATGGTGGAGGCAGGCACCCAACGCGGAGTCCGGCCGATGCTGTTCTCGTCGAAACTGCCGGTGGCCGCCCTGGCCCAGTGGTGCCGGGCGCTGCGGCACGGGCTGCACGCCGGGCTGTCCCCGGTCAAGGTTTTCCGCACCCAGGCCAAGAACGGTCACCCGGCCGCCCGGGCCGTGGCCGGACAGTTGGCCGACCGGCTGGAGAAGGGCAGCTCGCTCGAAGACGCCCTGGCCGAGTTCCCCGGCAAGTTCCCGGTGCTGTTCCTGGAACTCACCACCCTGGGCGAGAAGACCGGCCGGCTGACCGAGACGTTCACCGAACTGGAGCGGCACTACGACGACACGCTGACCACCCGCAAGCAGTTCGCCTCGGCCCTGGTCTACCCGGCGTTCATGTACGTGTCGGCCGTGTGCGTCGTGGCCGCACTGGTGTTCGTCCTCGGCCTGATCGGCGGCGGCATGGCCCCGTTCGGCAAGGGGCTGACCGGGGCCACCGGGGCGATGGTGGTGCTGGGCCTCGGCTTCCTGGTGGCGGCGGGGGCGGTCGTCAGCTTCCTGATCGTCCGCGAGAACGAGCCGCTCCGTGGCAAGCTGGCGGCGGCGGCGCTGGTCGTCCCCGGGGTCGGCGGCTGCTTCCGGGCGTTCGCCCTACACCGCTTCTGTGTCGGCCTGCACATGACGGCGGAAGCGGGGCTGCGGGTGGACAAGGGGCTGCGGCTCGCATTCAAGGCCACGTCCAACGAGGCGTACCAGAAGCTGGCCGAGTCGGCGGCCACCGGCGTGCGGAAGGGCGGCTCCGTGCTGGAGGCGCTGGAACCCGGCCGCGGCCGGCTGTTCCCGGACGAGTTCCTGGACGGGGTGCATGTGGGCGAAGTGAGCGGCCAACTCCCGGAGATGATGGCCAAACAGGCCGGCATCTACCGGGAGGAGGCGGCCCGCAAGATGAGCCTGCTGGCCCGCATCGCCGCCGGCGCGGTGTACGCGGCCGTCGGACTCATGGTCATCGTGCTGATCGTCCGTATCGCGGGCGGAGTGATGCAGCCGTACAACGAAGCGTTGGGCGCGGCGGACAACCCCGAGGCGTGGCTACGCGGGAAGTAGGGCAAAGGTGAACCGTGCCGCCAGCCACCGGACGGCACGGTGAACCGCGCCCTACGGTGTCGCCCCCCGCACGACAAACACCGGCTCCAGCACGGCGATGTCGCACAGCCCCCACGCCCCGCCGCCGGTCAGCCAGCCCAGCACGCCCTTCGCCCGGCGGTCCCGGACCGGAATCACCTCGGCCACCCGCACCTCCGGCGGCAGGGCGTGGCGGAACGCCGCCAGCGAGTGGTCGTGGGTGAACAGCACCACCGTCCGCGGCCGGCCCATGCTGTCCACGATCATCTGGTTCACGTCCGCACTCCGCACCCGGCGGAGGTCGCTGCGGCCGGTGTAGAAGGCGACCGAGTCCACGTTCCGCGGGTACGTCACCACCGGCGTGGCCGGGTCGCTCAGCCACGGCACCACCCGCTCGGGTAGCCGCATCGGCGACCGCTCGCGGGCGTACCACGGCATCCCCACGAAGTGCCAGGCGGCCAGCAGCGTGGCGAAGGTGCCGAGCATTCCCCGGAAGGCGGTCGAGCGGTCCCACCGGCTGCGGGCGACGAACTCGCCGAGGGCCAGGGCCAGGGGCGGGAGGGCCGGCAGGATGTACGTCGGCAGCTTGCTCCCGCTGACACTGAAGAAGGCCACGCACCACAGCCCGGCCAACAGCCAGAAGCCGCCGGCCGGTGTCCGAGTCTGCCGCGCGAGAGGCGTCGGATCGAACAGCAGTCCGCGGAGGTGTGGTAGCCCGACGACGACCCCCGGCAGGAACCCGCCGAGCAGCACCGGGACGTAGTACCAGACCGGCTGGAGGTGGTCGAACGGCTTGACGAACCGCAGGACGTTGTGTTCCCAGAAGAAGTGGCCGAGAAACTCCGGCCGCACCCGGTACATGGCGACGTACCACGGCAGGTTGACGGCCACCACCACCGCCGCGAAGCCGAGGCACCCCCGCCAGCCGACCCGGGCCGAAGTGCCGCCGAGCCAGCCGACGGCCAGCAGCGGCGGGAATAGCAGCACTTCCGAGATCGGCCCTTTGGTCAGGAAGCCCATTCCCGAGGCGACGGCGGCGGCGACCCACCAGCCCCACCGCAGCCGGCCGCCGCGGACCGCCTCGTACCCACACAGGACGCTCGCCGTCACACACAGGGTGAGCAGGCCGTCGAGCAGCAGCAGCCGGGCGACGCCGAGGTAGCCCGGCGACGCCGTCAGCAGCAGTGCCGCCCAGAACGCCGCCTTCTCGCCGACCGACCGCCGGCCGAGCAGGTAGACGAGCAGGATGGTGATAT
This sequence comes from Fimbriiglobus sp., assembly GCA_043787415.1. GTDB lineage: Bacteria > Planctomycetota > Planctomycetia > Gemmatales > Gemmataceae > JAXMAZ01. The sequence continues at coordinate 35,020 of JAYVUZ010000230.1, forward strand.
GCACGCACGCCGCCGGCACCAGCCGGGCCGACGCCTCCGACACCCCGAACGCCTGGTAGCTGAGTTTCACCAGCCAGTAGAACAGCGGCGGCTTGTCGAGGTACGGCTCGCCCTGGAGGGTGGGCACCACCCAGGCGTCGCGGTCGAGCAGCTCCTTCGCAATCTGGGCGTACCGGCCCTCGTCCGGCTCCAGCAGCATGAACCCGCGGCACGGGTAGAGCAACACCGCCGGCAGCAGGGCGACCAGCAGGAAGCGGCCGAGGTAAACACGGGTCGGCAGGGCGTCGGCCGGCGGGAACAGCACCGTTTGCCACAGGTGGGGCAGCCAGCCGATGGCGGAGCGGGGCGGTTCGGTCACGGTGCGGCGTCCTTGCCGGAAAGGGCGCGAGTGTACGCCGGCGGCGGCGGCCGGGTCAACGCGGGGTTCCCGGATCGCAGCCCGAAGCGCGAGCGAACCGTCCTCGCTCGCGCTTCGGGCTGCGATCCAGACCATACCATGTCACCAGGAGGTTCCCAATGCTCCCGCTCGCGCTAACGCTTGCCCTGAGTCAGCCGCCGGCCGCCGACTGGCAGGCGACGGTGAACAAGGCGGTCGCCTACCTGAAGGCGTCGCAGGAAGCCAATGGCGGCTGGTCCACGACCAAAAACATCGGCGTCACCGGCGTCGTGGTGACGGGGCTGCTCCAGTGCGGCGTATCGCCGGACGACGTGCCCGCGGCAAAAGGGCTGACCTTCATCGAAGGGCTGGTCAACCCGACGGCCGGCCACCTGGCCGGGGCCGACCCGAAGGTGGGCCTGCAAAACTATGTGACCAGCGTCAACCTGATGGCCCTGGTGGCGGCCAAGCGGGACGCCAAGTACCGCCCGGCCATCGGCAACGCGGCCACCTTCCTGAAGAAGCTCCAGTGGGACGACGGCGAAGGCAAGTCGCCGGCCGACGACTACTACGGCGGCGCCGGGTACGACTCCAAGAGCCGGCCGGACCTGTCGAACACCCAGTTCTTCCTGGACGCCCTGCGGGACGCCGGGGTGCCGGCCGGCGACCCGGCGTTCAAAAAGGCGGCGGTGTTCGTCAGCCGCTGCCAGAACCTGAAGAGCGAACACAACACGGCCGCGTGGGCCGGGGAGCGGAACGACGGGTCGTTCATCTACTCGGCGGCCGGCGGCGGCAGCACCAAGACCAGTGACGACCCGAAGGCCCCGCTCGCCGGGTACGGCAGCATGACCTACGCCGGCATCAAGAGCCTGGTGTACGCCGACGTGGGCAAAGACGACCCGCGGCTGGCGACGGCCGTCGCCTGGACCCGCAACCACTACACGGTGGACGCCAACCCGGGGATGCCGCCGCAGTTCAGCCAGCGGGCGCTCTTCTATTACTACCACTCGATGGCCAAGAGCCTGGACGTGCTGGGCGAGTACCCGTTCGTGGACGCCGCCGGGGTGAAACACGACTGGAAGGCCGACATCCTGGCCGCCCTCGCCAAACGGCAGCAGACGGACGGCAGTTGGGTCAACCCGACCGACCGCTGGATGGAGGGCGACCCGGCCCTCGTCACCGGGTACGCCCTGATGGCCCTCTCGCACTGCAAGCCGAAGTGAAGGTCGTCGCCCTGGCGGCGTACCACGTCCGCATCCCGCTGTACCGGGCCATCCAGCACGCCACGCAGTTCCGCACCGAGACGGACAACGTCGTGGTGCGGTGCGAGCTGGCCGACGGCACGGTGGGCTGGGGCGAGGGCGTCCCCCGCGACTACGTCACCGGCGAAACCACTGACACCGCGTTGTCACTGCTGAAGGCCAGCGCCTTGGCCGGCCAGCTCGGCGACTGGAAAGACCTGCCGGCCGTGGCGGTGGGGGCCGAGCGACTCGCCCTGAAGCCCGTTCCCGGCGACGACCGCGGCATCGGCGGCAACGCCGCCCGGTGTGCCGTCGAGCTGGCCGTGCTGGACGCCTTCGGCCGGCACTTCGGCGCCCCGCTGTCGCGGCTGGTGCAACTGCTCGCCCCGGACCTCTGGTCGCCCCGGCCGACGGTGCGGTACAGCGCCGCGGTGACGAAAGCCCGTGGCTGGAAGAGCCACGTCTACCCGCTGGCCATCCGGCTCATGGGGTTCGAGCAACTCAAGCTGAAAGTGGGCATCCCCGGCATCGACGACGTGGCCCGCACGGCCCGGGTGCGGCGGCGGATGGGGCCACGCATGGACCTCCGCATCGACGCCAACGAGGCCTGGACGCCCGACGCCATGCCCGACCGGCTCGGTGAACTGCTGCCGTTCGACATTTCGTGCGTCGAGCAGCCGGTGCCACACGAACAGGTCGCCGCACTGGCCGCCGTGCGGAAGCGGATCACCACGCCGGTCATGCTGGACGAGTCGCTGTGTTCGCGGGTGGACGCCGAGCGGGCGGTCGCCGGCGGCTGGTGCGACGCCTTCAACCTGCGGCTGAGCAAGTGCGGCGGCTTCATCCCGACGCTGCGGCTGGCCCAGTTCGCGGCGGCGCACGGGCTGTTCTGTCAGCTCGGCTGCCAGGTCGGCGAGACGGGCATCCTGTCGGCCGCCGGCCGGCACTTCGCCACCAGCGTGAGTGGGCTGCGGTATCTGGAAGGCAGCTACGACCGCCACCTCGTCCGCAACCACTTGACTGTCGAGGACATCACCTTCGCCCGCGGCGGGTTGGCCCCGGCGCTGACCCGGCCGGGGCTGGGGGTGACGGTCGATCCGGTGAAGTTGGACGCCGCGACGGTGCGGCGGGAGGTGCTGCTTGGGTGACGACGGGCCGCAGGTTCGTAGCCCGACGCGCGCGCGAGGAGACGCGTCCCTCGCTCGCGCGTCGGGC
>JAYVUZ010000231.1:0-26265 GCA_043787415.1 Fimbriiglobus sp.
TGCCCAGGGTCGTCACGGCGGCGATGCAGACCACGATGATGAGGGCCAGCATCACGGCGTACTCGACGGCGGTCGGGCCGTCTTCGGCCTTCAGGAAGCTGACCGCGTTCTTGACCATGCTCATGAGAAACTCCGGTTAGAAAAACCCGCTGGGTCGGTCGAGCCGGCTGCCACCCGGCCGCTCGGCCGCGTTGACCGATCCATCAGCGACACCAACTACCTAGGTCAGGCCCGGCGCCGGTGCAAACCGAAGGGACGGATTTTCCCGACTTCCCGCCTAAACTTAACTAATCCGCCCGTCCCACACAAACGTTACAACCTCACCCGAGACTGCCCATGCCGGCCGACCGCAAGAGTCTGACCACCACCCACGGCCCGGCCCGCGCCCCCGGCCGGGCCATGCTCCGCGGGGTCGGCTTGGAGGACGCCGACTTCGGCCGGCCGCTCGTCGGGGTGGCCAGCCTGTGGAGCGAAATCACCCCGTGCAACAGCCACCTGGACCGGCTGGCCCGCAAAGCGTGCGACGGCGTCCGCACCGCCGGCGGGGTGCCGCAGACGTTCGGCGCCCCGACGGTGAGTGACGGCATTTCGATGGGCCACAGCGGGATGCGGTACTCGCTGGTCAGCCGGGAGGTGATCGCCGACGCGCTCGAAACGGTCGCCGGTGGCATGAACCACGACGGCCTGCTGGCCGTCGGCGGGTGCGACAAGAACATGCCCGGGTGCGTCATGGCGATGGCCCGGCTGAACGTGCCGTCCGTCTTCGTGTACGGCGGCTCCATCATGCCCGGGGTCGGGCCGGACGGCGAGGACGTGGACATCGTCTCGATATTCGAGGCGGTGGGCCAGTTCCAGGCCGGGCTGATCGACGAGAAGACGCTGCACGCGGTGGAGTGTGCCACCTGCCCGGGGTGCGGCTCCTGCGGCGGCATGTACACGGCCAACACCATGGCCTCGGCCATCGAGGCCCTCGGCCTCAGCCTGCCCGGCGGGGCCAGCAACCCGGCCGTGAGTGCGGCGAAGGAGCGGGAGGCCGCCGCCGCCGGCCGGGCACTCATGCTGTGCGTCGAGCGGAACATCCGGCCGCGGGACATGATCACCCGTGAGGGGCTGGAGAACGCTTACACCCTGGTGCTGGCCCTGGGCGGCAGCACCAACGCCGTGCTGCACCTCATGGCCATCGCCCGGGAGGCCGGCGTCGAGTGGACGCTGGCCGACTTCGACCGGCTGGGGGCGAAGGTGCCGCACCTGGCCGACTTGAAGCCGGGCGGCAAGTACGTCATGTGGGACTTGTACCGGGTCGGCGGCACCCCGGCCGTGCTGCGGGCACTGCTGGACGCCGGGATGCTGCACGGCGACTGCCCGACCGTCACCGGCAAGTCGCTCGCCGAGAACCTGCAAACCGTGCCGAGCGTGTACAGCCGGCCGCAGGTGGTGGTGAAGCCGCTGGCCGCGCCGCTGCACCCGACCGGGCACATCGTCATCCTCCACGGCAACCTGGCCCCGGACGGCGGGGTGGCGAAAGTCGCTGGGCTGAAGCACCGCAGCATCACCGGGCCGGCCAAGGTGTTCGACGGCGAGGAGGCCTGTTTCGCCGCGATTGCGTCGCGGAAGATCGTGGCCGGGGACGTGGTGGTGATCCGCGGCGAGGGGCCGGTCGGCGGCCCGGGGATGCGGGAGATGCTGAGCGTCACCGGGGCACTCATGGGACAGGGGCTGGGCGACGCGGTCGGCCTCGTCACCGACGGCCGGTTCAGCGGCGGCACCCACGGGCTGGTGGTCGGCCACGTCTCGCCGGAGGCGTGGGTGGGCGGCCCCATCGCCCTGGTGCGGGACGGCGACCGCGTCACCATCGACGCCGACGCCAAGTCGCTGACCCTGCACATGGACGAGGCCGAGCTGGCGACGCGGCGGGCGGCCTGGGTGAAGCCGGCGATCCGTGTCGAGCGGGGGGTGCTGGCCAAGTACGCCCGGCTGGTGTCCAGCGCGTCCGACGGCGCGGTGACCGGGTAAAACTGCTGACAAGGAGGACGAGCGATGACCGCAGCCCCGCTGGCCCCGAACATCACCATGAGCCAGGCGGTTCGCCGGCTCGGCGGGGTGCCGCCGCACCGCATCCGGCTGACCCCGTACCCGGCCACCGAGGCCGATCTCGTCGCACTCATCGACCGAGAGAACAGTCTGTTCGAGCTGGTGGACGGCATCCTGGTGGAGAAGGCGATGAGCTACGAGTCGGGCTACCTGGCGTCCGCGCTCGTGGGCATCCTGCGGGCGTTCGTCGTGCCCCGCAACCTGGGGGCGGTGAACGGTCCGGACGGCGGCATGAGAGTACATCCGGGTCAACTGCGGATGCCGGACGTGTCATTCGTGACCTGGGACCAGCTTCCCGGACGACAGGTTCCCCGCGGCGGGTATCCCGTCCTGTGCCCGGCTCTCGCGGTCGAGGTGCTCAGCCCGAGTAACACCGCCGGGGAGATGGATGTCAAGCTGGCCGAGTACTTCGCCGGTGGCACCCGGCTGGCTTGGATCGTCGACCCCGACGCCCGAACCGTAGACGTGTTCCGCTCCCCCGACCGCACCGCGGCCGCCCGGCTGACGGCCGCCGACACCCTGACCGGCGACCCGGTGCTGCCGGGGTTCGAGCTGAAGCTGGCCGACCTGTTCGCCGAACTCGACCCGCATTGACTCGCCGGCCGGGTTCGTGTCCTATCTTGCGGCATGGGTGCCGCCCAACACCTGCCCACCGAGCCGGCCGCCTGCGCCCTGTGCGGCCCCGGCCCGCTTCGTGCCCACGCCGCCGGCGAGGACTTCGAGTACCGCACCAGTGACGACCACTGGCACATGCGGCGGTGCGGGCGGTGCGGTCTGCTGGTACTGACCCCCCGGCCGACGGCCGACCAGTTCGACCGCATCTACCCGCCCGGCTACCACGCCTTCGCCTTCACCCCGGAGCGGTTCGGGCTGGCCCACGCCGTCCGCCGGCGGCTGGAGGCCACCCGACTGCTGCGGGCGTTCGCCGGGTTGCCGGCCCGTGCCCGCATCCTGGACGTGGGCTGCGGCGACGGCTTCCACCTCGGGCTGCTCCGCGAGTTCGGCCGGCCCGGCTGGGAACTGCTGGGCGTGGACCCGAGCGAACGGGCGACCCGACGCGCGGCCGGTGCCGGCCTAACAGTGCGAGTCGGCACGGTGGAGACGCTGCCCGCGGCCGACGGCCGGTTCGACGCCGCCCTGATGGTCATGACGGTCGAACACCTGGCCGACCCGCTAGCCACGGTGCGGGCCGTCCGCGACCGGCTGACCCCCGGCGGCCGGCTGGTGGTCGTCACCGACGACGCGGGTAGTCCGGACGCGCACCTGTTCGGCCGGCGGCACTGGGGCGGCTACCACTTCCCCCGGCACACCTACCTGTTCGACCGCCGCACCCTGCGGCGGCTCGGCGAGCGGGCCGGCTTCCGGGTGCGGCAGGTGCGGACCCTGGTCAGCCCGGTGAACTGGGTGTACTCGGTGCGGAACACGCTGGTCGATGCCGGCGGCCCGGGGTGGCTGATCGACCGGCTGAGCCTGGAGTCGGCCGCGGCGCTGGCGGCCGGCACTGTGCTAGACTTCGCCTGCCAGTTGCTCGGCCACGGGGCCGTGCTGCAAGCGGTGTTCGTCAATCCGGGCGAGCGGCCGGCGTAAGCCGGTCCGGTCCGGCCGCCGGGTATGCCTACAGCCGGCGGCCGGACCGGACCGGCTTACGCCGGCCGCTCGCCTAAACCTTCACCCCAGACCCATTCATGCCTGACCAGCCGGTGGCCATCCTCGGGGCCGGCATCGCCGGGCTGGCCTGCGCCGCCGAGTTGCGCCGCCGCGGGGTGCCGGTGCGGGTGTTCGAGGCCGGCCCACGCATCGCCGGCCTGGCCACCAGTCACGCCGACCCGGACGGTTTCACCTACGATTTCGGGGCACACTTCGTCACCAACCGGCTGGCGAGGGCGGTCGGCATCGCGGACCAGTGCCGGGACGTGCCGCGGTACGGCGAGAGCGTCTGGCTGCGGGGCAAAGTTTACTCGTACCCGTTCGGGCTGATGCGGGTGCCGCGGTTCGTGGCCGGCGGGGTGCGGAGCAAACTGAGCCGGGGTACGATCGAGTCGGCCGCCGACTTCTTCCGCGCGAGTTACGGCCGGGCACTGGCCGACGAGGTGGCGTCGCCACTGCTGGAAGCGTGGAGCGGGCTGCCGGCCGACCAGCTCGCCCCGTCCGTGGCCGACTCCATGCCCGGCAGCATCGCCGAGACGCTGAAACTCACCCTGGCCCGGAAGTGGACGGGCAAGGCCATCGCCATCGGCTACAGCCGCGAGTTGCCGCACGGGACGGATGTGTGGCACGTCTACCCGGACGGCGGCCTCGCCACCCTGTGCCAGAAGTTGGCCGAGCCACTGGCCGACGCCGTCCGGTTGAACGCCCCGGTGCAGGCGGTGGAAGTGGTCAACGGCCGGGTGGCGGCGGTGGTGGCCGGGGGCGAGCGGGTGGCCGTGAGTGCGGCCGTCAGCACGGCCCCGGTCAACTGCCTGCCCCGGCTCGCCCCCGACACGGCGGCACTCGCCCCGCTGGCCAAGCTCGGCTACCGGCCGATGGTGTTCGTCAACCTGCGGCTCGACGGCCGCGGGCTGCTGCCGGACGTGGTGCTGTGGACGCCGGAACAGGGGTTCCCGTTCTTCCGGCTGACCGAGGTGCCGCTGGCCATGCCGTGGCTGGCCCCCGATGGCAAGACCCTGGTGACGGTGGACATCGGGGCCGAGGTCGGGGACACGCACTGGGCGATGAGCGACGACGAACTGGGCCGGTACTGCGTCGAACACCTGGCGGCGATCCTGCCCGGCGTGGCCGAACGGTATCTGGGCTGCCGGGTGCTGCGGACGCCGGTAGCCTACCCGGTGTTCGCCCGCGAGTACGAGCAAGTGCGGCAGCGGTTGGAGCGGGACGGCACCGGCGTGCCGGGGCTGTGGAGCGTCGGCCGCAACGGCGAGTTCGCTCACCTGTTCATGGAGGACGTGTACACCCGGGCCACCCGGGCCGCGGGGCGGGTGGCCGAATACGTCGCCGGCTGACGCCGCGCTTGAGTGGGACGGGCATTTCTGCCCGTCCGTGTGCGAGTTCGAACAGGCAGAAATGCCCGTCCCACCGAACCCCAACCGTTCCCGCCGCCGGGCCGGGTCGCTAAAACAGCAGTTTCACCCGCCCCGGAGCCTCCCCCGTGCCGAGCATCGTCACCGACCCCGCCGGAAACAAGCGTGTCACCCTCATCCCCGGGGACGGCATCGGCCCGGAGTGCGTGGCCGCCGCCCGCAAGATCATCGACGCCGCCGGGGTCAGAATCGCCTGGGAGGAGCGGTACGCCGGCGAGAGCGTGTTCAAGCAGGGCATCCCCAGCGGCGTGCCGCAGGACACCATCGATTCCATCAAGACGACCCGGTGCGTGTTGAAGGGGCCGCTCGGCACCCCCGTCGGGTACGGCGAGAAGTCGGCCAACGTCACCCTCCGCAAGCTGTTCGAGACGTACGCCAACATCCGCCCGGTGCGGGAGCTGCCGGGGGTCAAGACGCCGTACAGCGGCCGGGGCATCGACCTGGTGGTGGTGCGGGAGAACGTCGAGGACCTGTACGCCGGCATCGAGCACATGCAAACCCCGGGCGTGGCCCAGTGCCTGAAGCTGATCAGCCGCAAGGGGTGCGAGAAGATCGTCCGCATGGCCTTCGAGTTCGCCCGGTCGGAGGGCCGCAAGAGTGTGGCCTGCGCCACCAAGTCGAACATCATGAAGTTCACCGAGGGGACACTCAAGCGGACCTTCGAAGAGATCGCCAAGGAGTATTCGGACATCGAGTCGTGGCACGTCATCATCGACAACTGTTGCCATCAACTGGTGAAGAAGCCGGAACAGTTCGACGTGATTGTGACCACCAACATGAACGGGGACATCATGTCCGACCTGACCTCGGCCCTGGTCGGCGGGCTGGGGTTCGCCCCGTCGGCCAACCTGGGCAGCGAGGTGGCCATCTTCGAGGCGGTCCACGGGTCGGCCCCGAAGTACGCCGGCAAGAACGTCATCAACCCCACGGCGGTGCTGTCCAGCGGCGTCCTCATGCTCCGGCACCTGGGCGAGTTCGAGGCGGCCACCCGTATCGAGAACGCCCTGATGGTGACGATGGAAGAGGGCCAGGTGCCGACGGGCGACGTGGTCGGGTACGACAGCCCGCGGGCGGCCAAGACGACGGCGTTCACCGACGAGGTGATAAAGAATTTCGGCCGGACGAGTGCCACGTACAAGGTGCGGGAGTACAAGCCGCTCAAGATGCCGGAGGTGTCCCGGTCGCTGGTGGCCGTCACCCCCAAGACCCGGCGGGTGGTCGGGCTGGACTACTTCCTGGAGAGCGGCGACCACCCGACGGTCCTCGGGCCGCGGGTGGAGGCGGCGGTCGCGGGCAGTCCGGTGCGGCTGAAGATGATCAGCAACCGCGGCACCCAGGTGTACCCGGACAAGGGGACGCTGATCGACTGCGTGGACCAGAGCCGGTGCCGGCTGCTGCTGCGTGAGCCGGCCGGCGAGTTGACCGACGCCGACATCTTCGCCCTGCTGCCCAAGCTGGCGGCGGTGGCCCGGTGGGCGCACCTGGAGAAGCTGCAGGAGTTCGACGGCCAGCCGGCCTTCACCAAGGCACAGGGCGAGGACTGAGCCGGTCGCCAGCGGCGTGACCCGGATCGCGGCCGGGTCACGCCAGTTGCAGCGTCCCGCGTGTCACCCCGGGCGGGTTAACCCGCCGCAGCTTCCGCGACAACCGCCGTTCCCGCCCCGCACCACCCGGGCGTAGGGGTCGGCAGGGGCCGGGCCATTTCCGGCGCCTGCCGTAGCAGGTCGGTGCAGGACAGCCGCGCCCGCAACCCCGCCGAGTCTCCCACCATTTGCGCCAGGCCGAAGTAGGAGTTGCCGCGATGACCCGAATCGGAATCGTGGGCGTCGGATTCATGGGCCGCATCCACTACCTCGCCGCCCAGCGGCTGACCGGCGCGACGGTGGCGGCCGTGTGCAGCCGGGACACGGCCAAGCTGGCCGGCGACTGGTCCTCGACGCGGGGCAACTTCGGCCCGCCGCCGGGCCAGGTCGATCTCACCGGGGTGGCCCGGTACGAGACGCTCGCCGAACTGCTGGCCGACCCGGGCATCGACCTGGTGGACGTGTGCAACCCGACCGCCCAGCACCCGGCCACGGTCCTCGCGGCACTCGATGCTGGCAAGCACGTGCTGGTCGAGAAGGCTATCGCCCTGTCGCTGGCCGACGCCGACCGGATGCTCGCCGCCGCGAAACGGGCCGGCAAGCTTCTGCTGGTGGCCCACGTGTTGCCGTTCTTCCCCGAGTTCCGGTTCGTCGCCGAGGCGGCGCGAGGCGGCCGGTACGGCAAGCTGTTGGCCGCCCACTTCACCCGCGTCATCAGCCGGCCGGACTGGTCGGCCGCCATGAGTGACGACGCCAACACCGGCGGCCCGGCCGTGGACCTGCACATCCACGACACCCACTTCGTCGGCCTGCTGTGCGGGGTGCCGGCGGCGGTGTTCAGCCACGGCCGGCAGGACGGCGGCAGCGTCAGCTACCTGACCACCAGCTACCTGTACGGCCCCGGCGGCCCGGCCGTGACGTGCAGCAGCGGGGCCGTCGCCGCCGCCGGCCGGCCGTTCGCCCACGGGTTCGAGGTGTACCTGGAGAAGGCCACCCTGGCCTACAGCGGCGGGCCACTGACCGTGTTTCACGCCGACGGGTCGAGCGAGACGCCGGCCCTCGGCGACGGCGACCCGCTGGCCGCCTTCGCGGCCGAGTTGCAGGCGGCGGTTGACGCGGTGGCGGGTGGCGAGCCGTCGCCGCTGCTCGGCGGGCAGTTGGCCCGCGACGCCCTGGCCCTGTGCTTCCGCGAGATCGAGTCGGTGCGAACGGGGCGAATCGTGAGCGTGTGATGGTTTCGGTTCGTAGCCCGAAGCGCGAGCGAGGAACGATACCCTCGCTCGCGCTTCGGGCTACGAACCAAAACCCCCATCTTCCCTGACCGGCAGGTTTAACCACCGCGGCACAACTGGCAAGCTGGCGAAGATGGTTCGACGGGAGGTTCTGCGCCGCGTGTGTCGATTGAAGCCGGTAGACGGGTTCTGGCGACCCGGGAAGCCTGGCGAGGTCGGACATGACGGCGTTCCTCTCACGGTCCCTGGTGGTAGCCATTCTTGCTGCCGCCGTGGGCTGCGTGTCGCACAACCACCTCGGCTATAACACGGCCCTCCGCTGCGGGGCCGACCACCCGATCAGTCCGCTCCAGCGGAGCCAGGTCCACCTGTTCGTTGTCAACGGCATCGACCCGACCGAGGACGGCCAACTGCTCCGGCTGCGGAACGACCTCAACCGGGCCGGGTATGCGATGGTCCATACTGCCCAGCGGGCCGACGCCGAGTTCGTCCGCCGGGAGATGCACCGGCTGGTCCGCGACCAGCCGCCGTGCCGGTTCGTGCTGCTCGGCTACGGGCTGGCCGCCGGCCGGGTGCGGGAGATCGCCTGCCGGGTGGCCGGCGAGGGGCTGCCGCTGGACGCCGTCGTGCTGCTCGACCCGGCCGGCGGGCCGGAGGTGGTGGCCGACACCCTGTCGCTGACCGTGCTGCGGTCGCACCACTGGCCGGCCGGCCGCAACCTGCCGACCGACGACGTGACCGAACAGGCCGGGGTCGGGCACCTGTCGCTGCCGACCGACCCGCAGACAGTGGCGGCCGTGCTGCGGCGGCTCGACGCCTCGGCCGCCCGGGTGCAGCTCGAACCGCCCGGCAGCCTGCCGCACCTGCCGCTCACCGACCACCCGCAGCCGCCCCCGCGGGGACAGGGGCCGGCTGTACTCGAACCCGTGGTGACAAAAAACTGACCGGGCGGGGCAATCCGGCACGACGGCTGCACTGTCAAGGTCTCGCAGAGACGACCCGAATCGAGTTGCTTTCAACTTGGGGTGCGGGTAGACTGTGCTATACAGTTGGGAAGCCGGCTGTGACATGGGGCCGGGGTTGGTGTGAGGTGTCGAGTCGAGTGGGCGACGACTCGGCACCAGCCAATCCCGGCCCCACCTTTCTGCGCCGCCCACATAATGGCGGCATGAAGCTCAAGCAGTCACCGGCCGATTTCCGCGTCGAGGAGCTGACCGATGTCACCCCGGGCGGCGGCCGATTCGCATTTTATCGGCTCGATAAAGTCGGCTGGACGACTCCGGACGCTCTGAGTGTGGTCCGCCGGCGGTGGCAGATCGACCCCCAGCGACTGAGCTACGGCGGCCTCAAAGACCGCCACGCCGACACGTCCCAGCATTTCACCATCGACCGCGGCCCGGCCCGCGACCTCGAGCAGTCGGGCATCACGGTTCGCTATCTCGGGCAGCTCGCTGCGCCGTTCACAGCAAGTGACATTCGGGCCAACCGTTTCGCCGTCACCCTCCGGCACCTGAAGCCGGTGAACGTCGAGCGGGCGGCGGCGGCCGTACCGGAGGTCGAGCGGGTCGGGCTGCCGAACTATTTCGACGACCAGCGGTTCGGGTCGGTGACGCCGGGCGGCGAGTTTGTGGCCCGACAGATGGTCCGCGGCGACTTCGAGGCGGCGCTCAAGCAGGCGCTCGCCGGAGAGTACGAACACGACCGTGCCCCCGACCGCAAGCTCAAGGCGACGCTGCTGGAGCACTGGGGCGACTGGGCGGCGTGCAAGGCGAAACTGCCGCGGAGCCATGCCCGCAGCCTGGCGGACTACCTGCTCCAGCACCCGGCCGACTTCCGCGGGGCGGTGGCCCGGCTGCGGCCGGAGTTGCAGGGGTTGTACCTGTCGGCGTACCAGAGCCACGTCTGGAACCGCACCCTCGACCGCTGGCTGCAGGACCACGGGGCGACGGCGCGCATCGGGCTGAAGCTCGGGCCGGTGGCGGTGCCGGTCGAGGCCGTGCCCGGCTGGGAGGGCTTGGCGGTGCCGCTGCCGAGCGCCCGGCTCAAGCCCGACCCAGCGGCGGAGTGGCTGCCGGCCCTGACGGCCGTGCTGGCCGACGACGGGCTGACGCTAGAGGGGATGAAGATTCCCGGGCTGGACCGGCCGTTCTTCAGCAAGGGCGAGCGGCCGGCGTGCGTCCGCCCGGCCGGGCTGACCGCCGAGCCGGGGGACGACGAGCGGAACCGCGGCCGGCTCAAGGTGGCACTGCGGTTCGACCTGCCGCGGGGCAGCTACGCGACGATCCTGGTGAAGCGGCTGACGGCATTGCAGGCGTAGGGCACGGTTCACCGTGCCGTCGGAGGCGGACGGCACGGTGAACCGTGCCCTACTTGGCCAGCTTCTTGAACGCCGCCAGCAGGGTCGGGGCCGTGTCCGGGCCGACGCTGTTCACCTCGCCGTAGGGGGCTTTGGTCAGCCCGTAGGCGAACGGCGGCTTCTCGTCCCACTGCCGCTTCGGCAGGATGTACCCGATCTCGTCGTTGGCCAGCCCGATGAGCATCTTGTGCCGGGCGGTCATCTGGTCATAAACCGTTGGCTCCACCGGGGCGTCGGGGAAGTCCACGTCGGCCGGGGCCGGGTCGGGCACCCCGCCGACCACCAGCTCGGAGTAGATTTCGCCGGGGATGGCCGCGACTTGCAGCTCGCCCAGCCGCAGCAGGCCGAGTTCGGTGCGGATGCCGACCCGGCCGTTGATGTCGGCGGCCACTTTGAACGCGGCCGGCGTGGGGTCGCCGGCGAAGTGGTAGAAGTCCCGCTTCAGCACGCCGGCCATCGCCGCCACCTTGTACAGCGGGTTGGTCATGGGCACCAGCAGTTGCTGCGACCGCAGGTCGAACGGCGTCAGCGCCGCCGGAACGGCAACCGCCTCGGCCCGCTCGGCCAGCTCGCCGACCTTGCGGCCGTAGACGGCCGTCTTCTCGAAGGTGCCATCCTGGAGCGGGGCGCCGTCCGGGGCGGTGAGCGGCACCTTGAGGTTGGTCAGCAGCCCGCCGAGGGTGCCGCTGAAGTAGGCCACCGGGCAGCCGTACTTCTGCTCCAGGTGGGCCACCGTGTAGCCGACGTGGTCGGCGGTCACGGCCGTATTTTTGTCGGCCATCAGCTCCGGGTGGACGTTCCACTGCACCCACAGCCCGGCCGGCTTGCCGCCGGCGGCGTCGAACCGCACCACCACCAGGTCGTCGTGCTTCACCTGCGGGTCGCGGCCGTCGTGCAACAGTTCCGGCCCCTTCGCCGTGCCGACCTTCGCCGTCACCGGGGTGAGTTTGGCCGCGGCCTTCCGGACCGCCTCGGCGATGCCGGCTTCCACCCGTGCCAGGTACTCGGGATCGACGCCGCTGGTGAACGCCGTCTTGCCCCACAGGCCCATCGTGTCCGGCCCGTCGTGGTTGTGGGTGCTGGACACCAGCACGTATTTGAACCCCGGCAGCTTAGCCCGCACCCGCTCGACCAGCGGGTGGAACAGGCCGACCACGTCCACCGACACGAAGGCGATGCGGTCGGTGCCGTCGGACAGTACCAGGGCGTGGGCGGACAGCGGGTCGTGGACCGACTTGGCCAGCCGGCCGTGGCCGAACCCGGCCAGGTACGTCGGTCGCGTGATATCGGGCGTGATGTCCACCCGGGCGAACCCCATGCTGAGCGGGGGCGGGGCGGCAGACACCAACAAGAGGGCGAGTGGTAGCATGATGGGGAGGGGGTGGGAGGGGGAAAGGCCGCCCATGATTGTGGGCGGCCTTTGGGGGGTGACTACCGTCGTGCTTCGCACTCCCGCAGGTAGCGGATGCTCTCCCGGGCCACGGTGTCCGGGTCGGGTGAGTAGTCGAACACCTCGACCGACACCCAGCCGGCGTACCCGCTGTCGCACAGCGCCCGCAGGATGGGCACGAAGTCGGTGTCGCCGAAGCCCGGCCCGCGGCGGTTCGGGTCGTTGGCGTGGAAGTGGGCGGTGAACACGGCGTTCGCCCGGATCACGTCCGGCGTCGGCTCCGGCTCGTCGGCCATCGCTTTCACGTCCAGGTGCAGGCGGACGTTCAGGTGGCCCACGACGAACATCAATTCGAGTGCCTCCTGGGCGGTGTTCAGGAAGTTCGTCTCGGCCGGCCCGAGTGGCTCGACGGCCAGTGTCACCCCGCTGTCCACAAGGGTCGGCAGGCAGTAACCGAGGGTGTCGGCGGCCCGGGTCAGGGCTTCCGTCGGGGTCACGCCGTCGGCCCGGTTGCGTTGCAGCGGCGACCCCAGCACCAGGATGTTGCCGCCCAGGTCGGCCGCCGCCCGTGCCAACGCCGCCAGGTACTCGCCGGTCCGTCGCCGCACGGCCGGGTCGGCGTCGAGCAGGTGGAACCCCTCGGTCTTTGCGAGCAGCCAGTGCAGCCCGAGTATCCGGACGCCCTCCCGCTCGGCCTGCCGCCGCAACTCGGCCCGGCGGGCGGCGGTCACGTCGGTGATGCGTGCGGCCAGGGTGAACGGGGCTACTTCCAGCCCGGTATACCCCAGCGCGGCCACGTCTGCACACACCCGGTCGTGCGGGCGGTCGCCGAACGTCTCGTTGCAGATGGCGTACCTCACGGCAGCGTCACCTCCAGCGGCTGCTCGGGGCGGGCCGGGTCGAACAGCGTCAGCCGGACCCGGTCCTTGCCGGCGGTGGCCGCCGTGAACGCCGTCGGGGTCGGCACCGGCCGGCCGTCCACGGCGGTGACGAGCCACCGGCCGGCGGCCTCGCCGAGCGGCTTCAGCTTGGCCTCGGCCGGACTGTCCGGCTCCAACTCCTTCACCAGCACGCCGGCCGGATACCCGTCGGTGGTGGCCCCCTGTTCGACCACCAGCACGCTGCTCCAGTCCGGCCGCAGGCCGAACGCCGCCGGCCGCGGCTGGCTGGCGATCGACCGCAGTTCGTGCTTGTGCTTGGCCAGGGTGGCGAGCACCGTCTGCCGCTGCTGGCCGGGCGGGCGGACGAACCCGACCCGCACCTCGGCCCCGGCCAGCGCCGCCCCGACGTGCAGAAACAGGTCGTCGCTGTCGGCCACCGGCTGGTCGTCCACGCTCACCAGCCGGTCGTCCTTCCGCAGCCCGGCGGCCGCGGCCGGCATCCCCGGGGTGACGCCGGACAGCGTCACCCCGGGGATGCCGGCCGGCGGGGGGAAGCCGAACCCGGTGCCCATCGTCACTCCGAGAAACCCGTACTCCACCTCCCGCCCGGCCAGCAGGGCGTCCACCGCCCGCCGCACGTTGTGGTCGAACGGCACGGCGTACCCGCCGGCCGTATCGGCCCCGGTGACGCCGGCCGTGCTGCTGGTCAGCCCGATGGCCTCGCCGTCCAGGTTGAACAGCCCGCCGCCGCTGCACCCGAGCGTCACCCGGGCGTCGGTCTGGAGCAGCACGGCGTAGCTGGCCAGCGGGCGGTTGCGGTTGGTGTCGCCCGTCCCCGGGCCGACCAGCCGCCGGCGGAGGTTGCTGAGGACGCCCCAGGAGGCGCTCGGGCCGCCGTCCACCGCCCCGGCCGCCAGCGGGTGGCCGAGGGCGATGACGAACTGGCCCTTCCGCACGGTGGCCGGCTCGCCCCGCGGGCCGCGGACGGTGCGGACGTCCGCCAGCCGCACCGGCTGGAGGTTCGGCGGCGGGTCGATCAGCTTGAGTACGGCCAGGTCGGACCGGGCGTCGGCAGCGTGCAGGTTGGCGTAGCTGCCGCCCCCGCCGGGGGTGCGGACGTAAATTTTCGTCGCCCCTTCGATCAGGTGGTAGGCGGTCAGCACCCGGCCGTCGGCGGCCAGCACGAGGCCGCTGCCGAAGGTGTTGTCGGCGGCGGCCGACGGGTCGGCCAGGTTGAGCCGGCTACCGGCGGTCGGCTGGGGGAAAAACCGGCCGCCGGGGGCAACGATCCCCTGCGGCTGGTAGTCGCCGAGCAGCCAGGGCTTGTCGACCGTCGGCAGGCCGTCCTTGTAGTCGCGGTGCGACACCACCACCGCCGCCACGCCCCGCTCGGCCGCCGCGACGGAGCGGGTGATGCGGTCTTCGAGTGCCTTCGCCGGGTCCGGGTCGGCGGCGAGGAGGAGGAGAGCGGCAACGAGCGGCAGCATAGAAACGATTCTACGCCCGCGGCCCCTTCGCCGCTGCCAGGTACGCCTCGAAGTTGGCCACCGGCGCTTCCTTGCCCATGCCGTGGCTCAGGTTGACGATGTGCCGCTGCCCGCCGCCGGCGGCCACCACCCGCCGCGTCTCGGCCGCCACCTCGACCGCCGTGCCGAGCCGCATCAGCCGCTCGCTCACGTTCCCCTGGAACACCACCCCCGGGTGGTCCCGCCGGGCGGCGGCCAGGTCGTGCCGCTCGCCCAGACTCACCACCTCGGCCCCGGCGGCGCACATGCGGGCCAGATACGGGCCTTCCTTCACGAACAGGATGCGGGGCACGCCGCCGGCCGCCCGGAACACCGCCTCGTGGTGCGGCTGCGCCCAGCGGTCGTACTCGTCCGGCTCCAGCAGCCCGGCCCACGAGTCGAACAGTTGGTACACGTCGGCGCCGTCGCCCACCAACTGGTTGAGGAACAGCCCGGTCGCCCCGGTCAGCCGGTCGAGCAGCTTGGCCCACACCGCGGGGTTCTCGGTGGCGAACCGGCGGGTGGCGGCCACGTCCTTGCCGGTGCCGATGCAGTAGGTGGCCACGGTGAAGGCCGCCCCGGCGAAGACAATGACCGGCAGCGACCCGCCCAGCTCGGCCTTCACCCGGTTAAGCAGCTCGCGGACGTACCAGTAACTCTGGGGCGGCGGCTCCGGGTTCAGCCGGTCCACGTCGGCGAGCGTGCGGATCGGCCGGTCCGGCGTCGGCCCGCTGTCCTTCACGAGGGTGAACGGCAGACCCATCGCCACCGGCAGGGTGGTGATGTCATAGAACAGAATGATCGCATCGACGCCGAACCGCCGCGGGCAGAGGGTGGCTTTGGTCGCCCGCTCCACGTCCTCGCTGAACTCGTAGAACCCGAGGCCGGCCCGGACGGCCCGGAACTCGGGATCCCACCGGCCGGCCTGCCGCATGGCCCACACCGGCGGGCGTTCGACGGGTTCGCCCCGGGCGGCGCGGACGAGCAGGTGTGCCGGCATGGGTGATCT
The DNA here is from genome assembly GCA_043787415.1 of Fimbriiglobus sp. GTDB lineage: Bacteria > Planctomycetota > Planctomycetia > Gemmatales > Gemmataceae > JAXMAZ01. The sequence goes on from JAYVUZ010000231.1 coordinate 15,125, forward strand.
GGGATTGTAGCCCGAAGCGCTAGCGAGGGAAACGTCCGACCTCGCTAGCGCTTCGGGCTGCGATCCGGGGGGCCGACCGGCGGCTTGACCCCAACATACAGGGTAGCCACGCCGAACGTCAGCGGGGTGAACGTCACGTCGGCCAGCCCGTGGCCCCGCATCTTGGCCGCCAACGTCTCGCCGTCGGGGAAGCTCAGCACGCTCTCCGGCAGGTACTTGTACGCCGACTCCTGATTCCGCGCGAACAGGTTGCCGACGAGTGGCAGCAGGTGGCGGAAGTACACGCGGTAGCACCAGCCGATCACCCCCCGCGGCCGGCTGAACTCCAGCACCGCCACCCGCCCGCCGGGCTGGCAGACGCGGACCATCTCGGCCAGTCCGCGGTCGGTGTCGGTGACGTTCCGCAGCCCGAAGGCCACGCTCACCACCTGGAACGTGTCAGCCGGGAAGGGCAACTCTTGGGCGTCCGCCTCGACGAACCGTACCCCACTGCCGGCCTTCTCGCCTTTCGCCACCGCCCGCACCAGCATCTCGTGGCAGAAGTCGGAGCCGACCACCGGCACCCCGAGCCGGGCGTACCCGAAGGCCAGGTCGCCGGTGCCGGTGCAGTTGTCCAGCACCGGCCCGCCGCCCGGCGCCGCCGGCACCCGCCGCACCGTCGTCCGCCGCCACGACTTGTCGATGTTCAGGCTGAGCAGGTGGTTCATCGCGTCGTACCACGGCGCGATCTGGCCGAACATGCGGCGGATACGGGCTTCCTTCTTGTCCAGCAGGTCCGGGGCGGTCATAACGGTAGGCATACGAACCGAACCGCACCCCGGCCGGCCGGATCACCTGCCATGCTCGACGCCCAACGCTTTCTGGTCCAGGAGCGGGTGAAGTTCCTCCGGGGGTACGCCACCTACGACATCTACTCACTGGACGAGGGGGGTGACGACGACGGCTCGCCCGACTTGCTCGGCACGGCCGAGGAGCAGGTGAGCACCGTCAAGCAGTTGCTGCGGTGGTTCGTCAGCAAAGCCCTCATGGGCACCCGCGTCGAAATCCGCGAGAAGCCGGACGACGCCCTGGTGTTCACCATCAGCCGGGGGCCGTACCTGTTCCGCAGCCGGGTCGAGGTGCGGGACGCCCAGGGGGAGCTGGTCGGGTACTTCCGGAGCAAGGTGTTCACCATCGGCGGCGGGTTCCACGTCTACACCCCGGACGACAAACACTTCGCCGAGGTGACGGGCAACTTCATCGGGTTCAACTACCGCATCCTGACCCCCGACCGGGCGGTGGAACTCGGCACCGTGGCCAAGAAGTGGGGCGGGGTGGCGAAGGAGCTGTTCACCTCGGCCGACACCTACGCGGTGACGCTGAGCGACGACCTCCAGGAGCAGCCGCTGGCCAAGATGCTGGTGCTGGCGGCGGCCCTGGCCGTGGACATGATCTTCAAGTCCGAGTCCCGCACCGCCGGGGCCGACCTCCTGGGCGAGATTTAGCCGATGCTCACAGCCGCCGGATGCCAGGCCCGCCGCCGCCGCCTGCTGGCCGCCCTTCAGCACGATGGGCCGCTGCTGCTCGCCGACCCGCTCAACCTGCGGTACTTCGCCGACTTCCAGGTGGACCCGGTCAGCCTCGGGGCCGACTTCGGCGGCCTGCTGCTGCTCCGGCCGGACGGCCACGCCACCGTCTTCCACGACAGCAAGCTGCCGAAGACGGTCGAGGCGTGCCACGTGGACGAGCGGGTGCCGGTGAAGTGGTACGACGGCCAGTCGCCGGAACTGCTGCCGCGGAGGCTGGCGCTGCTCGAAATCATCGACGTGGCGCTGACCGACGGCCGCGTCCACGACGCGCTGACCGACTCGCTGGCCGAACACCTGTGGCGGACGGTGGCCACGCTGCGGCGGGCCAAAGACCCGGACGAGGTGGCCCAACTGAAGCGGTGCATGCGGGCCGGCGAGGCCGGCATGGCCTGGGCACGTCAGAGCGTGCGGCCGGGCATGACGGAACTGGACGTGTACGCCGGGGTGGCCCAGGCGTGTACCCTGGCGGCCGGCCGGCCGGTGGTCGTGTACGGCGACTTCGCCGTGTCGCCGGGGTCGCAGAAGCGGGGCGGCCCACCCACGGACCACGTCATCGAGCCGGGGGAGACGCTGATCCTGGATTACTCGGTGGTGATCGACGGCTACCGCAGCGACTTCACCAACACGCTGGTCGTCGGCCCGCCGCCGAACACGGGGCAAAAGCGGCTGTTCGACGCCTGCCTGGGGGCCATGCGGGCGGGCGAAGGGAAGCTGCGGGCGGGGGAGAGTTGCCAGGCGGTGTACGACGCGGTGCGGGGGATGTTCGAGAAGGCGGGCGTCGCCGACAGCTTCCCGCACCACGCCGGCCACGGCCTCGGGTTGGCCCACCCGGAACCGCCATATCTAGTGCGGCACAGCACGGAAACGTTAGTCGCCGGCGATGTGGTGACGCTGGAACCCGGGCTGTACGTCGATGGCGTCGGCGGCGTCCGCGTCGAACACAACTACCTGGTGACAGCGACGGGCTACGAGCGGCTGAGCAACCACGAACTGAGTCTATCGTAGGGCGGTGGCCGAAGTCCCCAGACCCCACCTCCCCAACTCGGTGCGTCATGGAGTATCCGTACCCGACGCCTGACCCACCGTTCCGACCCGGCCCGGTTCCCGCGTCCGACGCCGGCTTCCCGGTGCGGACTACGGCCCGTGCCGGGCGGGCGCTGGCCTCCTACCTCGCCGGCTTCCGGCCCTACGGCGGGCCGTGCCTGCGGGTGACGATGACCGGCCCAGGCGAGCCTCTGCTGACCTCCTGCGACCGGTGTTTCTTGGCCGACACCCCACACCTCCGCTCGACCTTCGGTCGCACCCCCGTCGGGGTGCCGGTGGGCGACGCGGCCGGGCTGGCCGGGTGCGTGATCGACTTCCGCTCGTTCCCGCCCGGCCCCCCGACCCTCTACACGCACCCGCTGCCGGGCGGCGACGAGCCGTCCGCCCACCCCGCCAGGGTGCCCCTCTCCCTGCCGAAACTGAAGGCGCTCCACCCCGAACTGTTCCGGCCGGCGTCGGCCGTCACCAAGGCCGCCCGGGCGGTGCTGTCCGTCACCGCCCTGTTCGCCGAAACCGACGGCAACCCGGGGTGGCCGGGCCGGCTGGTCGGGGAGGATGACTCCGGCGGGCAGGCGGAGGCCGTCGAGGCCATCGCCCGTGGCTTGTGGGCGATGCCGGTCGAGGCGGCGGTGGTTGTGTCCGCCGAGCCGGCGGTGGTGGCCGTCACGTGTGTCGGGTTCGACCATGTGGTGCTCCTGCGGCTGCCCGAGACGAACCGACTGGCGGCGGGGGATCGGTTACTGTCGTGCAACGGGTACGAGACGAACGACTCGCCGCAATCCGACATCCGGCACGGGCCGCGGAGCTTCCACGTCCGGAACTGGGTGTGGCCGGTGCTGGCCGACCCTCTGACCGACGACGCCGCGCGGCTGGCGGCGCTCAAGGCCGAGGTGCGAGGGGCGGAGTGGGAGCGGGTCCGACGGCTCGGCGAGGAGCGACTGGCGGCCGGCGACCGACCACGGGACGGGCGGCCGTGGCTGGCCCGGGTCGAGGCGGCCGACCAGGGCAAGGGGTGGTGGCGGCGGGCGGGCGGCTATCTGCGTTAGCCGCCCGGGTCGCGGCAGGTCGTCACGCCAGCCCCACCCGCCGGAACTCGACCGCCGACCCCTCGCTCTGCAGCGCGATCCGCCCCCGCACTAACTCGCCGCCGGCGGCCTCGTTCACCAGCACGCCGTTGAGCGTCACCCGCAGGTCGCCGCCCCGGCACGCCACCTCCAGGCGGTTCCATTCGCCGACCGGGTTCTCGGCCTCCCGGCCGGCCGGCTCAGTTCGCATGTGTCGCCGCTTGCCCTTGTCCGTCGGGTCGAGCCGGGCCGGATCGATGCCGCACTTGGGCAGCCGGCCGGCGTCGTCCGGGTTGGGCAGCAGGTCGCCGGCCCGGCCGCCCCGCATCTGCACCTCGACGCTCAGCGGCCACACCCGATCGGCCTTGCCGCAGTGGATCAGGACGCCGCTGTTCGGCTTCGCCGTGCCGGCCGGGTAGCGGTACTCGACCGCCAGCATGTAGTCGGCGTGTTCCTTTTCTGTGGCGATGTATCCGAGCGGCGAGCCGGTGCAGACCAGCAGGCCGCCCCGCACGCCCCACGCCTTTTTCGCGTCGTCGCCCGGGGTCGTGGTGTGGAACGTCCAGCCGCCCAGGTCGCGGCCGTTGAACAGGGCGGTCGGCATCGGGGCGCTCCGTACACTGACCGTCAGCATATGCGCGTGGACCAGCTCACCATCGTCGGCGTCGGCCTGATCGGCGGCTCGGTCGGCCTGGCGGCGAAAGCCGCCGGGCTGGCCGGCCGGGTGGTCGGGGTCGGGCGGGACGAACCGACCCTCGCCCGTGCCCAGGCCGCCGGGGCCATCGACTCGTACACCACGGTCGCGGCCGAGGCGACGCAGGACGCCGACCTGGTGGTGGTGTGTACGCCGGTGGACCGCATCGCCGCCGACGTGCGGGCGTGTGCCGCCGCCGCCCCGCCGCGGTGCGTGCTGACCGACGCCGGCAGCACGAAGGAACAACTGGTAGCGGAGTTGGCCGGCGAGCCGCGGTTCGTCGGCAGTCACCCGCTCGCCGGGTCGGAACGCTGCGGGGCCGTGAACGGCCGGGCCGACCTGTTCGCCGGCCGCGTGGTGGTGGTCACGCCGGGCGCGACGACCGACCTCGAAGCGGTGGCGGTGGTCGAGCGATTCTGGCAAGCGCTCGGGGCGACCACGGTTCGCATGACCCCGGACGCCCACGACAAGGCGCTGGCCATGACGAGCCACCTGCCGCACGCCGTGGCGTCCGCCCTGGCCGCCGTGACACCGCCGGAGTGGCTGCCGCTGAGTGCCGGCGGGTTCCGCGACAGCACCCGCGTGGCGGCCGGCGACCCGGCCCTGTGGGCGGCCATCTTCCGGGCCAACCGCGCCGCCGTGGGGGCCGCCGTCGGGCGGTTCCGCGGCCACCTGGACGAGTTCGCCCGCCTGCTCGAGTCCGACGACGGCCCGGGGCTGGAACGCTGGCTGGCCGACGGCAAGAGGGTCCGCGATGCGCTGGGAAGTTGAGCTGCGGCCGCTCGGCCGGGACGCCGAGCGGGAGCGGGTGTGCGACGAGTTCGACCTGCTCACCCACGCCCGCCGCGGCGACGGGCTGGTGGCCGCCAGCAGCCACGGCTACCTGCTCGAAGGCCGGTCACTCGACCGCGACGCCGCCGACACGCTCGTGCGGGAACTGCTCTGCGACCCGCTTGTGGAGACGGCCGCCGTCCGCGAACTCGGCGTCCCGCTCGACGGCCCCGCCCACACCGTGCTGCTCAAGCCGGGCGTCATGGACCCGGTGAGCGAGAGCGTGGTGCGGGCGGCCGCCGACCTCGGGCTGACGCTGACCGCCGTCCGCACCTTCCGCCGCTACTACGGCCCGGCTGACGGCGACGCGGTCGATGTGGAACTGCTGCGGCGGAAGGTACTGGCCAACGACGCCATCGAGCGGGTGATCGCCGGGCCGGTGCAGGCCGAACACCTGGCCCTCGGCCGGCCGTACCAGTTCCGGCTCGTGACGGTGCCGCTCCGCGACCTGGGCGACGCGGCCCTGGTCGAGTTGTCGAAGTCCGGTCAACTGGCGCTGACGCTCGACGAGATGCGGACAGTCCAGGCCCAGTTCCGCGGACTGGGACGCGACCCGACCGATGTCGAGCTGGAGAGCGTCGCCCAGACGTGGAGCGAGCACTGCTCGCACAAGACCCTCAAGGGCACGGTGCATCTCACCGACCGCTCGACGGGCGAGGTGCGGACGTACCAGAACCTGCTGAAGGAGACGGTGTTCGCGGCCACCCAAACGATCCGCGAGCGACTCGGGGCGGACGACTGGTGCGTGAGCGTGTTCGCCGACAACGCCGGCATCGTACAGTTCACCGCCGACTTCCACCTGTGCTTCAAGGTCGAGACGCACAACCGGCCGAGCGCCCTCGAACCGTACGGCGGGGCCAACACCGGCCTCGGCGGCGTCATCCGGGACGTGCTCGGCACCGGCCTCGGCGGCAAGCCGGTGGCCAACACGGACGTGTTCTGCTTCGCCCGCCCGGACTACCCGCCGGAAGACCTGCCGCCCGGAGTGCTGCACCCGCGGCGGGTCATCCACGGGGTAGTGGCCGGGGTGCGGGACTACGGCAACCGCATGGGCATCCCGACGGTCAACGGCTGCGTGGTGTTCGACGATCGGTATCTGGCCAACCCGCTGGTGTTCTGCGGCACCGTCGGGCTGGTGCCGGCCGGCATGGAGCACAAGCGGGTGAACCCCGGCGACCTGATCGTGGCCGTCGGCGGGCGGACCGGCCGGGACGGCATCCACGGGGCCACGTTCTCCTCGCTCGAACTGAGCGACCGATCGGAAGTGGAGAGCGGCGGGGCGGTGCAGATCGGCAACGCCATCACGGAAAAGAAGGTGTTGGACGTGATCCTCCAAGCCCGCGACCGGCGGCTGTACACGAGCATCACCGACTGCGGGGCCGGCGGCTTCTCGTCGGCCGTCGGCGAACTCGGGGCCGAGGTCGGGGCGGTGGTGCGGCTCGAAGCGGCTCCGCTCAAGTACAGCGGGCTGAGCTACACCGAAATCTGGATCAGCGAGAGCCAGGAACGCATGGTGCTGAGCGTGCCCCCGGCCAACTGGCCGGAGCTGCACGAACTCTGCCGCCGCGAGGACGTGGAGGCCGCCATCCTCGGCGAGTTCGCCCCGACGGGCCGGCTCCAGCTCTCCTACGACGGCCACCCGGTCGCCGACCTGGGCATGGCGTTCCTGCACGACGGCCGGCCGCGGTCGGAGCTTGCCGCCGAGTGGCGTTCGGTACGCCCGGCCGTGCCAGACTCTTTGCCGCCGGCGTCCGGCACGGCTGGACCGACGGAGACACTGAAAGCCATCCTGGCGAGCTACTCGGTCTGCTCGAAGGAATGGATCGTCCGCCAGTACGACCACGAGGTGCAGGGCGGCAGCGTGGTCAAGCCGCTGGTCGGCGTCGATGACGACGGCCCGTCGGACGCCGCGGTGTGCGCCCCGCTGCTCGGCCGCACCGAGGGGTTCGCCGTCGGCAACGGGCTGAACCCGCGGTTCAGCGACCTCGACCCGTACGCCGGGGCGGCGTGCGCCATCGACGAGGCGGTGCGGAACGTCGTCGCCGTCGGGGCCGACCCGTCGCGGGTGGCCATCCTGGACAACTTCTGCTGGGGGAACGTCACCGACCCCGTCCAGTTCGGGGCACTGGTCCGCACGGCCGAGGCGTGCCGGGACGTGGCGATCGCGTACGGCACCCCGTTCATCAGTGGGAAGGACTCGCTGAACAACGAGTACCGCTCGCCGGCCCGCCGCATCACCATCCCGCCGACGCTGCTGGTGAGCGGCCTCGGGCTGGTGCGGGACGTGCGGCAAACCGTGACGATGGACCTGAAGGCGGCCGGCAACCACCTGTACCTCGTCGGCACGACGCGGGACGAACTCGGCGGCTCGCACTTCCACCTGGTGACGGGGCGGGGCGGCGGGGCGGCGCCGATGCCGGACCTGGGGCAGGCCCCGCGGGTGTTCGCGGCGGTGCATCGGGCGATCACCGGCGGGCTGGTGCAGAGTTGCCACGACCTGAGCGAGGGCGGGCTGGCGGTGGCCGTCGCCGAGATGGCGTTCGCCGGCGGCGTCGGGGCCGATGTGACCGCTCTGCCCGCCGGGCTGGCGGACGAGGTGGCCTTGTTCAGCGAATCGCCGACCCGGTTCATCCTGGAAGTCGAGACGGGCAAGGCTGCGGAACTGGCGGCGGCGTTCGCCGGGCTGCCGCTGGCCCGCCTCGGGGTGACGACGGGCGAGCGGCGGCTGCGGATCGCCGGCGCCGGCGGCGAGTGGCTGGTGTGGGCGGCACTGGCCGAGCTGAAAGAAGCCTGGCAGAAGCCGCTGCGGTGGTGACGGATCGACCCCCTCTCCCCCGCTTCGGGGGAGAGGGGGTAAGAAAAGCCCCCGGCCGGCGAACCACCGCTGTGGGTAGAATGTGTCGTGCCCCGCCGCGAGTCCCCGTCATGCCCGTCGTCCTGCTCGCCCTCCTCGCCACCGCCCAGCCGCCGGCCGCCGGCGACGAGACGGACACCGTCCGCCGGGTGAACGCGGCCATCGACAAGGGGGTACAGTACCTCCGCAGCCAGCACAGCAAGGACAAGCAGTGGGAGGGCCTGTGGCTGAACATGCTGGCCGGCATGGACGGCGGCGTGACCAGCCTGGCCACCCTGGCTATGCTCAACTGCGGCGTGCCGGTCGACGACCGCGAGGTGGCCAGCGCCCTGCAGTGGCTCCGCAAGCAGCCGCCGAAAGCGACCTACGCCGTCGGCCTCCAGACGATGGTGTTCGCCGAGGCCCGGGTCAAGAACGACCAACTGCTGGTCGAGCGGAACGTGGACTGGCTGATCAAGAATGCCACCCGCCGGGGAGGGCGGATCGTCGGCTGGACGTACGGGCCGGACGCCGCCGCCGGCGGGTCGTACGACGGGTCGAACACCCAGTACGCGCTGCTCGGGCTGTACGCCGGCAAGCAGGCCGGGGCCAAAATCCCGGACGAGGTGTGGAAGCAGGTCGAGCAACTGTACGTGGACGGGCTGACCCCGGACGGGGCCAACGCCGGCTTCTGGCGGTACAGCCCCAGCCCGCTGGACGGGCCGAGCTTCACCATGACGGTGGCCGGGGTGAGCGGGCTGCTCATCGCCGGCATGGGGCTGGACGCCAGCCAGCAGGGCCTCGACCCGGCCACCGGGGTGGCCGCCCGGTGTGGGCAGTACGGCACCAACGACCCGGTGGCCCGCGGGCTGAACTGGATCGGCAGCAAGTTCGCCTTCGTCCGCCCGCCGGGGGGTAAGAACTTCGTCTTCTACAACGTGTACGGCATCGAGCGGGTCGGCCGGCTGAGTGGCCTGCGGTTCCTGGGGTCGAAGGACTGGTACCGGGAAGGGTGCAACGAGCTGACCGCCGACCCGAGCCGCAACCCGAGCGGCCAGCGGGCCGACGGGTCGTGGACCCGCAACGACGGGACCGACGCCATCGACGCCTCCCACGTCATCGGCACCAGCTTCGCCCTGCTGTTCCTGTCCAAGGGGCGGACGCCGGTGCTGCTGAGCAAGCTGGCCTACGGCGACTTCCAGTCGCCGCAGCCGGGGGAGCTGGTGGAGACGGGGCCGGACCCGCGGGTGGTCGGTTGGAACCGCAAGCACAACGACGCCCGGCACCTGACCGACTTCGCCAGCCGCACCCTGTTCGACGGCAAGCCGATGGGCTGGCAGGTGTACGACGCCCGGCGGCGGGAGTTCGCCACGGAACAGGCCATCGCCGCCGAGGTCGGCAGCCTGGTGCAGTCGCCCATCCTGTACCTGACCGGGCACGACAAGCCGCGGCTGACCAGCCAGCAGAAGGCGATCGTCAAGAAGTACGTCGAGGAAGGCGGGTTCGTGGTGGCCGAGGCGTGCTGTGGCAGCACCGCCTTCGGCGACGGCTTCCACGAGCTGATGACCGAGCTGTTCCCCGACACCCCGCTCGACACGCTGCCCCCGGAACACCCGGTGTGGCGGAGCCACTTCGCCGTGCCGCCGACGGCCTTCCCCAAGCTGGAGGGCATGAGCCGCGGCTGTCGGACGGTGTGCGTGTACAGCCCGGAGCCGCTGGCCGGTTACTGGGAGGAGAGCAAGTACATGACGGCCGGCGGCCGGGGCGGGCAGGCGTTCCAACTGGCGGCCAACGTCATCGCCTACGCCACGGGGAAGGAGCCGCCCAAGCAGCGGCTGACCAGCACGAAGATTGCGACGCCGACGGACATCGACCGGGCGCCGCCGCGGGGCACCGTGCAGGCGGCGCAGATCCGCCTGCCGGACGAGCCGCCGCCGGCCGACAACGCCGTGCGGAACCTGATGGCCCACCTGCGGGACGCCGCCCGGCTGGACGTGACCATCACCAAGCAACTGCTGCCGGCCGGCGAGGAAGACCTGCTCAAGTTCCGCTTCCTGTACCTGCACGGGCGGAAGCGGTTCACCTTCGGCGAGGCCGACCTGGACAACCTGCGGGTGGCGCTCAAAAGCGGCGGCCTGCTACTGGCCGACGCCTGCTGCGGGTCGGCGGCGTTCGACACGGCCTTCCGCGAGAACGTGGCCAAGCTGTTCCCGGACGCCAAGCTGGAGCCGATCCCGGCCGACGACGAGCTGTTCGGCGCCAAGCTGACCGGCACGGCCCTGACCAGTGTGAAGCGGCGGGACAAGGCCAGCGCGGCCGGCACCACCGACGACGGCTTCCGGGACGTGCAACCGGCCCTGGAAGGCGTGAGGCTCGACGGCCGGTGGGTGGTGATCTACAGCAAGTACGATTTGGGGTGTGCCCTGGAAGGGCACAAGTCGAGCGACTGCCTGGGGCACACGCGCGATAGCGCATTGCAGATAGCGACCGCCGCCGTGCTGTATGCGTTGAAACGCTAACTGGTCGTAGCCCGAAGCGCTAGCGAGGGAGGATGTCCTTCGCTAGCGCTTCGGGCTACGACCAGTCACGCCACCGCCTTCTCCAGCAGCGCCCGCAGACCGGCCACGGTCACGCCGTACTCGCCGGCTACGGCCGCCACGGCTGCGGCATCAGCCAGCCCGAGCAGGTACGGCACCGCCCGGCCCTTCACCCCGGCCAGCGTCCGCTGCCGGTGGGCGACGCCGTCGGCCCGGCCCTGGGCGGCCATGTACTTGTCGCTCAGGGCGTCCCGGACCGGCGCCAGCCGGCCCAGTTCGTAGTTCCGTCGGGCACAGGCGAGCGGGTCCGGGGTCTTGCCGTTGCCGCCCTTGGCGTGCAACAGGCGGTTGGCCTCGTCCGCCCGACTGGCAGGGGCCACACACTTCCGTTCGAGGTCGGCGGCCTGGCCGGCCAGCAGCGTCCGCAGCCCGGCCAGGCCGGTCAGCAGCAGCGCGTACAGGGGCACCATGATGCTCTGTTGAAATCCTTCGATGGGGTCGTGGCCTCTAATCTGGCATGGCAACGACCCACCCGATGACCAAGTCCCCGCGAGCGGTGGCCCGGGAGGC
>JAYVUZ010000232.1:0-5798 GCA_043787415.1 Fimbriiglobus sp.
TCTCGCGAGACGCTCCCTTGCGGTCGCGGCTCCCACCTGCGACACTTTCCTCATGCCTGCCACCTGCCACCTGCCACGTCTGCGGCGCCCACCGGCCGACGACCGTCTGCCCGGTGTGCCAGCAGTTCGACCCGCTGCTGCCGCGGTCGGCCCTAGCCGGGGCGGCCCTCATCGGGTTCCTGACGGCCGGGCTGGCGGTGGCCGGCTGGGTCGGGGTGCTGTGCTGGAAGTGGGACCGCTGGCGGGGGCTGTTCGGCGACACCGCCGAGCCGCCGGTGCAGGCCGACGCCCGGCTCACGGCCGGTATCATGGGGCTACTGCTGTTCGCCGTGGTCGGCCCGCTGGCCACCGCCGCCGTCATCCGGTCGGCCCCCTCGGAGTGACCGTATGCCGTTCGCCCTCACCCCGGATGTGGCCGCCCAGTTCGTGGTCAACCTGCTGGCCGTCGGCGGGGCCTTCCTGATCGGCCGCTGGCTGGTCGGCCTGGGCGTGTGGCTGCTGTTTCCGAAGGCCCCGCCGGGGGCGAAGAAGGCCGCCCAACTGCTCGGCGGCGTCGGCCTGGCGGTGCTGGCGGCCGTCATCCTGTTCGGCCACGGCCAGGGGTGGACGCTGTTCGGCGGCGGCGGCACCGGCGCCAGTAAGGGGAACGGCCCGACCGAGCAGACGGGCGACGGCACCGGCCCGGTGCCCACCACCGTGCCGACCAGCCCGACCCCGGCAACGGCCCGCATCGACGGCGAGGCCGTGCGGGTGACGGTCCTCGGCGGCACCGACGTGCGGGACGAACGCTTCTACAAGCTGGCCGCCGACCCGGCCCGCAGCTTCGCCGAGCTGACCACCGCCCTCGACGCCCGCCGAGCCATCGGTAAAAAGTTCCATGTGGAACTTTTGTTCACGTCCGACAACACCTTGCCCCGCGACCACCCGGCCGTCACCCGGCTGACCGCCTGGGCACAGGCCAACGGGCTGACGGTCAGCTTCCCCGCCCCGTGAGTGCCACCGGCCCGCTGCGGGTGGTGGTCTTCGGCCCGGCCCGGTCCGGCAAGACCGCGCTATCCGAGGTGCTGAACCATCACGTCGCCGGCCGCGGAGTGCGGCTGCTGGACGCCGACGGCCAAGCGGCCGGCAAGCTCATGCTCGGCGAACACGACTCCGGCGGGCTGTCGGCGGAATTGCTGGCCGCCGATGCCCTGGTGCTGGTGGTGGACGCCGCCGCCTCGCCAGAAGTGATCGACCAGACGTTCCACGGCTTCGCCGGCTTCCTGCACCGGCTGGAGGACGGCCGGGCGTTCACCCGCGAGGTGGGCGGGCTGCCGGTGGTGCTGACCCTGGCCAAGTGCGACGCCCTGCATCGCCCCGGCGACGAGCCGTCCGACTGGCTGCGGCGGGTGGAGGACCGTAAGGCCGAGGTGCGGACCCGTTTCGAGGATCGGTTCACCGACGAGCTGACCCCGCCGGCCGACGGCTACCTGCGGTTCGGCAGCTTGGAACTGCACCTCGCGGCCACGGCGAAAGAGATTCCCGAGGGTCCGGCGTTCGCCGGCTACGCCGACCCGGGCGGCACCTTCGGCGTCAGCGACCTGGCGGCCACCCTGCTGCCGGCGGCAACCGACCACCACGACCGCGAGCTGGCAACTAGCGGCCGGCTGCGTCGCACTGCCGCCGGGGTTGGCGGCGTCGTGCTGACGCTGCTCGTCGGGCTGGGGGCGTTCGCCCTGGCCCCGGCCGCCGACCCGCTGGCCGAGCGAGTGCGGGCATACCAGCAGCGGGAGGGGCCGCCGGCCGTGCGGCTGGCCGACCGGGCGCTACCCGGTGTGCGGAAGGAACTGACCGCCATCCAGGCGTCGCCGCGGTTCAACCAGTTGCCCGAGCAGTTGCAGGGGTTCGTCCAGGCCCGGCTACGGGAGGCGGATGCTTACGCCGACTTCCGCCAGCAGTTCCAGCCGCCGCGGCTCGGCCCGGCCGAGGTGCGGAGCCGGCAGCAGATGGACGCCCTGGCCGCCGACCTGGCCGGTCCGCTGGCCCTGCCCGCGGAGTACGCCAACGAGTGGGCCGACACCGACGCCGGCAAGCTGGCCGTCAAGTGGAAGACGGACCTGTGGCTGCTGGGACTGGCTGAGCGGGCGTTACACGACGGGTACCGCGACCGCTGCCGCCGGGCCGACCTGCTGTTGCTCACCGAGGCGCCGCCGGACCTCGGCTGGCGGGCGCGGGTGGTGCAACTGCTGGCCGAAGTACCGTTCCGCGCCCCGGCGGATGTCATGCAAGCCTCGTCGGCGGCCCCCGGCCCGCGGGGCAAGCCACTGACCTACGCGGCGGCGTTCGCCGTGGACCGGGTCGCCGCCGCCAGACGGGACTGGGATGACACGGCCGCCCGGCTGACCACCCTGCGGGACGTGTGCGACGCCGTCGGGCTGACCGCCGCCGGCCCGCTCGTCTTCCCCGACCCGGTACCGAAAGACTTGGCCGCCCGGCTGCTGCCGACGCTGCCGGCGGACGACCACTGGCGGGCCGACCGCTTCCCGGAGCCGGTGCGGGGTGTCGTCGCCGGCCGACTGCTGGCCGCCTCCGACGCCGGGGTTCGTGGGGTGAAGCGATTCGCACCAGCTTCCACTAATGCGTTGCTCACCGACCCCGACGTGACGGCCTGGGGCGAGTTGCTGAAACGCCTGGCCGCCTGGGCCGGCCGGCCGGCGGTGGACCCGGTTCAGGAACTCGCCGCCTTCCTCCGCCGCGACCGCTTCGACCTCGACCTGCGGGACGTGCGGGTGACGCTGCCGGACGACCTCACCGACCCGCCCCCGATCCCGGCCGGGCCACTCACCCTGACCCACACCCCGGCCGGCGGCTCGGCAGTGCGGGTGCCGCTGACCGCCGCCGGGCCGCCGACCCGCGACCGGCCGAACACCGTCTACCGCTTCGCCGGCCCGCCGCTGGCCGTCCGCCCCGGCGACACCCTCACCGCCACGCTGCCGGTGCGGGTCGGGGCCGAGACGCGGGAACTCGTCTGGCCGGTCGGCGGCGGGCCGTTCGCCTTCCTGCGGCTGACCCGCCCGCCGCGGCTGGGCGACGCCGAGGCGACCGGCGTCACCCTCTCCGCCCCCGGGCTAACCGCCCCGGTGCTTCTCCCCGACCCCGGCGGCCGGTAGACTACCAGTACACCGACTTGCCGCAGGGAACCGATGCACATTCAGGACATCTTCGGCCGCCACCGCACCACCTTCAGCTTCGAGTTTTTCCCGCCCAAAACGGACGCGGCGGCCGACGAGCTGTTCCTGAACATCGCCCGGCTGCAAGAACTCAAGCCGTCGTTCGTGAGCGTCACCTACGGGGCCGGCGGCGGCACCCGGGAGCGGACCCACGACCTCATCATCCGCATCCAGTCGGAGACGGCCCTCACCGCCGTGTCGCACCTGACGTGCGTGTGCCACAGCCGGGAAGAGATGGCCGGGATACTGGACCGCTACGCGGCCGGCGGCATCGAGAACCTGTTGGCCCTGGGCGGCGACCCGCCGAAGGGGATGCCGGGCTTCGACCGCACGCAGGACGGGTTCCGCTTCGCCGAGGAGCTGGTGCGGTTCGCCCGCACCCGCACCACCCCCGACCGCCGCGGCTTCGGCATCGGCGTGGCCGGCTTCCCCGAGGGGCACCCGGGGTGCCCGAACCGGCTCCAGGAAATGGACCACCTGAAGCGGAAGGTGGACGCCGGGGCCGACTACATCTGCACCCAACTGTTCTTCGACAACCGGGACTTCTACGACTTCCGCGAGCGGTGCGAACTGGCCGGCGTGACGGTCCCCATTGTGGTCGGCATCATGCCGGTGGCCAGCAAGGCGGGCATGATCCGCATGGCCGAGCTGGCCCTCGGGGCGAAGGTGCCGGCCAAGCTGCTGCGGGCCGTCGAGCGGTGCGGCGGGGACGACGCGGCCGTGGCCCGGGTGGGCGTCCACTGGGCGACCGAGCAGTGCCGCGACCTGCTCGACCACCAGGTGCGGGGCGTCCACTTCTACACGCTCAACAAGTCGGACGCCACCCGCCAGATTTACGACAACCTCGGGGTGCGGGACTCGCTCGCCCTCGGGGCGGCGTAAGGAGTGCTCATGCTCGCCCTACTTCTGCTGCTCGCGCAAGCCCCGTCGCCACACACCGCCGAGGGCACCCGCGGCGTGGTCGCTGCCGTGTCGCCGGCGGCGGTGGACGTGGGAGTTGCCACCTTGAAGGCCGGCGGCACGGCCGTAGACGCGGCCGTGGCCGTCGGCTTCGCCGAGGCCGTCACCTGGCCGGAGGCGGGGAACGTCGGCGGCGGCGGGTTCATGCTGGTGCATCCGGGCAACGGCCAACCGCCCACGTTCTTCGACTTCCGCGAGACGGCACCAGCGAAGGCCACGCCCGACATGTTCGCCGGGAAAATCGATTACCAGTCGCCGCTCACGGCCGGGGTGCCGGGCACCGTCCGCGGGTTCGCCCTGGCCCACGCCAAGCACGGCAAGCGGTCGTGGAAGGAGCTGGTCGAGCCGGCGGTCAAACTGGCCCGCGACGGCTTCCCGGTGACGGCGAGCCTGGCCAAGCGGCTCAACGGCGTGCTGGCCGACCCGAAAACCACGAACGCCGAGTTCCGCCGGGTGTTCGGCAAGCCGGGGGGCGGCGAGTGGGCGGCCGGCGACACGCTGACCCAACCCGACCTGGCCAAGACGCTGGCCGCCGTCGCCGAGTCGCCGGACGCCTTCTACACCGGCGGGCCGGCCCGCCTACTCGCCGAGGAGATGGCTCAGTCCGGGGGCCTCGTCACCCTGGCCGACCTGACGAAGTACCAGGCGAAAGAGCGGACGCCGACGCATGTGACCTACCGCGGCCACGACGTGTACGGCGCCCCGCCGCCGTCCAGCGGCGGCGTCACGCTGGGGCTGATGCTGAACATGCTGGAAACCGAGGAGCTGGCCAAGCACCCGCGGCACAGCCCGGAGACGGTGCATCGCCTCACCGAAGTGATGCGGCGGGCGTTCTGCGAGCGGGCCAAGCACCTCGGCGACCCGGACTTCGTCACCGTGCCCACCGACCTGCTGTTGGACAAAGACTACGCCAAGCGACTGGCCGCCGGCATCGACCCGCTGAAGGCCACCCCGAGCGCCGCCCTGGCCGACGAGCTGCCGCTGGCCGAGGGCGGCAGTGAGACGACGCACTACAGCGTGGTCGATGCGGCGGGCATGGCCGTGAGCACGACGTACACGCTCGAAAACGCCTTCGGCTGTCGGGTGGTGGTCCGCGGGGCCGGGTTCGTACTGAACAACGAGATGACCGACTTCAACCACAAGCCGGGGGTGACGGACCGCCGCGGCGACATCGGCACGCCGGCCAACCGGGTCGCCCCCGGCAAGCGGATGCTGTCGTCCATGTCGCCCACCATCGTGGCCCAGGCCGGCAAGCCGACGCTGGTGACGGGCAGCCCCGGCGGGCGGACGATTATCAACACGGCTTTATGCGTAGTGGTGAACGTGCTGGACTACGGGATGGACGTGCGGGCCGCCGTGGACGCCCCGCGGCAGCACCACCAGTGGTTCCCCGACCGGCTGAGCCTGGAGCCGACCGGCGACCTGTCGGCCCTGGCCGACAAGCTAAAGGCGATGGGCCACACGGTGGCGCGGGCTGGCCAGGGGGACGCCCACACGATCCGCCTGGACCCGGCCACCGGCAAGCGGACCGCCGCCGCCGACAAGCGGGCGGACGGCAAAGCGGCGGCCGAGTGAGAGCGGTCTAGATGATGGGTTCGGGTGTGAGCCGCGACCGCCAGGGAGCGACCG
>JAYVUZ010000233.1:0-23437 GCA_043787415.1 Fimbriiglobus sp.
GGCCTCCCGGGCCACCGCTCGCGGGGGCTTGGTCATCGGGTGGGTCGTTGCCATGCCAGATTAGAGGCCACGACCCCATCGAAGGATTTCAACAGAGCAGCCTCGCGGCTAAACGATCATGGCCCCGCTCGTCCTCACCCTCGACCTCGACCCGGTCCTGTTCGCCGGGCTGGACGCCCTGCGGCAGGCGCACTTCCCGCCGGAACGCAACTTCGTCCCGGCCCACGTCACCCTGTTCCACCACCTGCCGGGGGAACACGAGGCGGACATCGCCGCCCGCCTGGCCGAAATGTGCGCCGCCCGACCGCCGCTCGCGGTGACACTGCCCGGCCTGCGGTCGCTCGGCCGCGGCGTGGCCGTGGTGGTGGACGCCCCGGAACTGGTGACGCTCCGCAACCGGCTGGCCCGGCAGTGGGCGGCGGCGCTCGCCCCGCAGGACCGCCAGGGCTACCGGCCGCACGTGACCATCCAGAACAAGGTGACGCCGGCCGAGGCGAACCGGCTCCTCGACGAGCTGGCGGCGACTTGGGTGCCCGTGATCGGCACCGGCGACGGGCTGCGGCTGTGGCGGTACGCCGGCGGGCCGTGGGACACCGCCGGGCGGTTCGCGTTCACCGGCTAGCCGTACCGCTCGCCCGCCCACGGGTCGCCCCGCATGGCGTGGCCGCCGTTCTCCGCACTCTCGTAAAAGCCCGGCCGGTCGTCGGTCATCAGCTCGATGCCGCGGACCCACATGACGCTCTTGTACCCGTACAGGTGCGGCACCACCAGCCGCACCGGCCCGCCCCGCCCGGCGGCCAGCGGCTCGCCGTTGTGGCGGGTGGCCAGCACCACCCCGTCGGCGAAGAAGTCGGCCAGCGGCAGGTTGCTCGTAAACCCGTAGTCGGCGTGGGTCATGACGAACCGGGCGGACTCGTGCGGCCGGACGTGACTCAGCAGCTCCCGCGTCGGCACGCCCTCCCACAGGTTGTCCGGGAAGGTGTCGCCGCCGACGCCGTGGTAGTCGGCCAGCACCTTCACCCGCGGCAGCGCCTGGAACTCGGCCCACGAACACGTCCAGACGCGGTCCACCAGCGGCCGGGGGAAGACGCTCAGCGACCACGTCGCCGGGTCGAACGGCGGCACCTCGCCGACGAACCCGCCGGGCAGCCGGCCGACGCGGGTTTGGCCTGGGGGCAGGCGGTCGGTGGAAACGATGACCTCGTCCATGAAGAATTCACCGCAGAGGGCACATGAGGGCGCGGAGCATACCAAAGACAGAATTAAGACGAGGAGGCCGGAGGGGGGAGGTTCCGGACGATTCTCTTGACCCCGTCCACCAGCCGGACCACGTTGAAGTTCAGGAGTAGGCCGAGGTGGAGTTGAGTCAGGCGGAGGTAGGTGTGCAGTTGGGCCTCGTGGATTTTCTCCAGCCGCTCGACCGCCTTGAGTTCCAAGATGACGGACTCGGTAACGAGCAGGTCGATGCGAAAGCCGGCGTCCACAGACACCCCGCGGTATCGTACCGGCAACTCGACCTGCCGCCGCACCTCTGATGCCGCGGTCGCGTAGCTCGAACTCCAGACACGCCTCGTAGGCCGACTCCAGCAACCCCGGTCCTAACTCCCGGTGGACGGCAATCGCCGCCCCAATCACGCTTTCACTGACCCGGTTCAGCTCCTCCGCTCTCATGTTCTACCCTCTCTTGGTGTCCTCTGCGCCCTCATGTGCCCTCTGCGGTGAAAGGTATTAAGCTGGGCAAACCCTGCCGCCGATGATGACTCTGCGGATCGTATCGAGCGGCGGGGGCGTTCATGAAGCGGCTTCTTCTCCTTTCGGCAGTCGGCCTCACGGCCGCGGCCGGCTGCTCCCGGGAGCACTTCCGCGCCCGCGTTGACAAAGACGTGGAAGCCGTCATCAGCCAGAAGAACCTGTTCCCCGACTGGAAGGTGGAGAACTGGCACGCCTACCCGGACCCCCGCGCCCGCTTCGCCGACCCGAGTTGCCCGGACGCCCCGCCGTACCCGCCGGACGACTACGCGGCGTCCAGCACCAGCCCCAACCCGCAGCGGCCCGGCCGCGGCGGCGCCGGCCGGTACGAGGGCGACGGCTACCTGAAGGTGCTAGCCGGGTGGGACGCCCAGAACCGGGCCGCGGACGCCGCCGAAGACCAGGCGAGCCGTCCCCGTCCGGGGACGGAGGACGCCCCCCGAACTCCGTCCCCGGACGGGGACGGCTCGCCCGGAGGTGGCTCGCCGCAAGACCGCTCGCCGGCCGCCGCCGCTGTGGCGGGTGCCGCCGCTTACGCCGACATCTACGCCAGCAAGGCGACCGCGTTCCGGCTGCGGCTCGACCAGGCGGTGGAGCTGGCCGTCTTCAACAGCCGGGAGTTCCAGGACCGCCGGGAAGACCTCTACCTGGCCGCCCTGCCGGTGACGCTGGAGCGGTACAGCTTCGCCGCCCAGGCGTTCGCCGCCGAGCGGCTCATCCGCCAGTCGATCCTCAGCCAGTACCCCGGCGGGCCGTCGGAGAACTGGCAGATCGGCACCGACCTGCAACTGAGCCGCAACTTCGCCACCGGCGGCACCCTGCTCGTGCGGCTGGCCAACCAGATCGTCATCGACCTGTCCGGCCCGTCCCCGCAAGTGAGTCTCAGCAACCTGTCGCTCACCTTCGTCCAGCCGCTGCTCCGCGGCGGCGGCTACGCCGTCACGCTGGAGAACCTGACCCAGGCCGAGCGGACGCTGGTGTACGCCATCCGGTCGTACAGCCGGTTCCGCAACCAGTTCTACGCGGCCGTCGCCGGCCAGGGGTCGAGCGTCAACACCGGCGGCCAGGGGGGCACCGGCGGCGGGGCCGGGTACACCAACAACCCGTACGGCCTACAAGGGCTGTCCACCAACCTCGGCCGCGGGGTCGGGGCCAACCTGACGGCCAACGCAACCGGCTACTTCAACACCGTGCTGCAAGCGGCGACGCTGGCCAACCAGCGGCAGAACGTCACCACCCTCGAACAGTTCCTGCGGCTGTTCCGCAACCTGAACGAGGGCGGGGCCGTCACCGAACTTCAGGTCGGCCGGGTGGAGCAGAACTTGATCAACAGCCGCATTCAGGTGCTGACGAGCAGCCGGGGGTATCTCGACTCCATCGACAACTTCAAGCTCCAACTCGGGGTGCCGACCACGGTGCCGCTGGAGCTGGACGCCGCGCCGGTGCGGCCGGTGAAGCAGCAGTTGGGGCGGTTCGAGGAGCTGTTCGACCAGTTCCGCCAGGTGGAGGAGGCCGGCGGCAAGTTCGACCCCGCCGAGGCGGTGACGGCCCCGCGGGCGCGGTGGCAGAAGCTTCTCACCGATTCCTCACTGGCCCGGGGCACGCGGTTCGCCGATACTTACCAACCTGCCGACACGGCCCTGCGGGCGATCGGGGACGCCGCCCTGACCGCCCGGGCGGCCGACCTGCTAGCCCTCCGCCGCCGACTGCTGGACGCCCGGGCCGACCGCCAACTGAAAGGCACCGCCGACACGCCCGCCCAGGCGGCGGAGATCGACGCCGCCGACGCCGACCTGGACCGGCTGCGGTTCGAGCAGGCCGTGCGGCGGTACGAGGCCAAGCCGTGGCTGGCCGCCCCGGCCGCCCGCCGGGCGAACGAGCAGGCGGTCGCATTCCGGTCGGCGGTGGACGCCGGCCTGCTGGTGGCCGCCCAGCCGCGGGGCGAGCGGCTGGCCAAGATTCGCGCCGAGTGGCCGGAGCTGAAGCCGGTGAATGTGGACGGGGTGGACGTGGTGTCCGCGCCGCTGGACGAGGCCTACGAGCGGAGCAGCCAGACGGCCCTGCTCAAGCGGCTCGACCTGATGAACGCTCGGGCGCAGGTGGTGGACGGGTGGCGGCAAATAGCCGTGCGGGCGAACGCCCTGATGGGCGTGTTCGACGTGCGGTACGACCTGGAGACGCGGTCCCCGACCGACCGGGCGCGGGGGCTGGAGGTGGGCGGCGACCGCACCCGCAACACGGTGACCGTGCGGGTGGAGCCGCCGTTCGTCCGGCGGGCCGAGCGGAACGCCTACCGCTCGGCGTTGATCGCCTACCAGCGGACCCGCCGCAACCTGATGGCGTTCGAGGACAACATTCTGGTGGACACGCGGAGCGACCTCCGCAGCCTGCGGCAGTTGGCCGAGAGTTATCGGTTGCAGCAGCGGGCCGTCGAGTTAGCATATGCTCAGGTGGACAACGCCCGCGGCACCCTGGTGGCCCCGCCCGACCCGGCCGCACGCGACACCGCGGCGGCGCAGGCGGCCCTGACCGAACAACTGCTCAGCGCCCAGACGGCGCTCGTGCAGGCCCAGAACACCCTGTACTCCACCTGGGTGGCGTACACCGCCAGCCGGATCGAGTTCCTGCTCGACCTAGAGCTGCTCACGCTGGACAGCCGAGGACTCTGGACCGATGAGCAACCCCTCTCCCCCCCGCCCCCTCCGGCAGCCCCGCCGCGGCCGTAAGCTGGTGGTCGCCCTCGGCAGCGTGGCGCTGGTCGCCGGGCTGGCGGCGGGCGCCATCAAGTTCGACCTGACCCCGGCCAAGCTGTTCCCCAGCTACTTCCAGACGGCCCGGCCGGACCTGGTGCTGCACACCGTCAAGGTCGAGCCGCTGCCGGTGACGGTGGTCGAGCGGGGAACGCTGGAGAGTTCCGAGAACCGGGAAGTGACGTGCAAGGTGAAGGCCGGCAGCAAGGGCACCTACGCCAGCACCATCCGCTGGGTGATCGACGACGGCACCCTGGTGACGAAGGGCCAGCCGCTCATGGAGCTGGACGACAGCGCGCTGCAGGACAACTACCGCGCCCAGTCCATCGTGGTCGAGAAGGCCAAGGCCGAGTGGGTGAAGGCTGACGAAGATTTTGTCATCACGGTGAAAACGAACCTGTCGGACATCGCCTCGGCCGACGCCACCCAGGACATCGCCGAACTGGAACTGGACAAGTTCCTCGGGCTGCGGGCCGACCCGGCCTTAGACGCCCTCGGCGGGGCCGCCGGCGGCCTGAGCGTGCTGACCGAGAAGGGCGACTTCCAGCGGCGGCTCGACGAGGCTACCGGCACCCTCAAGCTGGCGGAAGCCGACCTCGACCAGTACCGCGACCGGGCCGCCTGGAGCGAGCGGAGCCAGCGGCTCGGCTACCAGACCAGCTCGCAGGTGCGGGCCGAGCAGTCCAAGCTGAGCGGGGCGCTGGAGAACGTCGAGAAGCTCCGCAAGCAGCGGGCGGTGCTGGAGGGGTTCGACCGCCGCAAGGAACTCACCGACCTGTCCAGCAAGTTCCAGGTGGCCATCCTCAAGTTCGACCAGGCGCAGCGGCAGGCCCGGTCGAAGGAGATTCAGGCCGAGAGCACCCGCAAGACGGCGTACAGCGTGTACATGCAGGAGCTCGAAAAGCTGCGGGAGATCGAGGAGCAGATCCGCCAGTGCAAGATCGTCAGCCCGCAGGACGGCATGTGCGTGTACTACAAGGAGGGCGGCGGGCGGTTCGGCAACAGCAACGAGGGCATGATCCAGCAGGGCGCCCAGGTGAAGGAGGGGCAGAAGCTGCTCCGCATCCCGGACCTCAAGCGGATGCAGGTGAACACCCGCGTCCACGAGGCGATGGTGTCCCGCATCCGCGGCGACGACCGCCAGTCCACCGGCTTCTTCGACACGGTGCGGGTCGGCCTACTGACCACGCCGGACGCCTTCGGCCGGCTGCTGGCCCACTCGGAGCACATGCAGGGCCACCTGCGGGAGCAGTACCGGGACAAGGAGTACTACCTGGCCGGCCGCGGGCAGGAGGCGACGGTCCGCATCGACGCCTTCCCGGACCGCGCCCTCAAGGGGCACGTCCGCACCGTGGCGGCGGTGGCCAGCCAGCAGGACTGGATGTCGAGCGACGTGAAGGTGTACCAGACGCTGGTGACGGTGGACGACCCGCCCGAGGGGCTGAAGCCGGACATGAGCGCCGAGGTGACGATCAGCGTCGAGGCGGCCGGCGAGAACGTGCTGGCCGTGCCGGTGCAGGCGATCGTCGGCGGGGCCGAGGGCGGCAGCAAGCGGAAGGTGTACGTGGCCACGGCCACCGGCGGCACGGCCGAGCGGGAGGTGACGCTCGGGCTGTTCAACGAGCGGATGGCCGAGGTGAAGGACGGGCTGACCGCGGGCGACCGGGTGGTGCTCAACCCGAAGGTGCTGGCCGGCCCCGGGGCCAAGACCCGGGACGAGGCGGCCGAGCCGGCCCGCCGCAGCGGCATGGGCGTCGGCAAGGGGGCCAAGGCGGGCAAGGGCGAGGCCGGCGGCGGGGGCAAAGCCGCGGGCGGTGGCGGGGGCAAGGCCGGCCCGCCGATGAAGCAGTAGCAGAGTCTGGTAGGGTGGTGCCGAGTCTTCGAGGCCCACCATCTCCAGTCTGCTCATCCCGCCGGTGGGCCTCGAAGACTCGGCACCACCCTACCAGACTCTGCCCATGCCCGCACTCGTCCAAGTCCGCGGCCTGCTCAAGGACTACCACATGGGGGACGTGACCGTGAACGTCCTCAAGGGGCTGGACCTGGACTTCGAGCAGGGTGACTTCGTGGCCTTGATGGGGCCGTCCGGGTCGGGCAAGTCCACCCTCATGAACATCCTCGGCTGCCTGGACCGGCCGAGCGGTGGGCAGTACCTCCTCCGCGACGCCGACGTGTCGCAGATGTCCGACGACCAGCTCAGCGAGGTGCGGTCCAGCTACCTCGGGTTCATCTTCCAGGCGTACAACCTGCTGCCCCAGTACACGGTGGTCGAGAACATCGAAATCCCGCTCCTCTACCAGGGGGTGCGGCTGGACGCCCAGACGAAGGCCCGGTGCGTGGCCCTGGCCGAGATGGTCGGCCTGGGCGACCGGCTGGACCACCGCCCGCTGCAACTGTCCGGCGGCCAGCAGCAGCGGGTGGCCATCGCCCGCAGCCTGGTGAACGACCCCCGGCTCATCCTGGCCGACGAACCCACCGGCAACCTGGACTCCCGCACGAGCGACGAAATCATGTCGATGCTCCGGGAGCTAAACAAGGCCGGCAAGACGATCATCATGGTGACGCACGAGAACGACATCGCCGCCCACGCCCGGCGGGTGGTGCGGCTCCGCGACGGCATGGTGGAGACCGACGTGCGAAACGACGTGGCCGCCTGACGCGGGTTTGGTGGGACAGGCATTTCTGCCTGTCCCGAATTCGGACAGGCAGAAATGCCTGTCCCACCGATTTTGAACCAGCCTTCTCCCATGCCCATCGACATCTTCGCCATCCCGGCCGCCCCCGTCCCCGGCTCCGGCGGCGGGGCCGGCCTGACCAAGCTGCTCCGGGCCACCGGCCTGGCCGTCCGCAGCCTGTGGCTGCACAAGCTGCGGGCCGCCCTGAGCGTACTCGGCATCGTCATCGGCACGTCGGCCGTCATCGCCCTGATGGCCTTTGGTCGCGGGTCGATGCAAGACGCCCTGAACGACATCAAGCGGCAGGGGGCCACGAACATCATCGTCCGGAGCGTCAAGCCGTCGGACGATTCCGCCACGTCCAGCCGGTCGTTCGTGGCCAACTACGGGCTGACCAAGCGGGACCTCGGCCGGTTCGGCACCTTCGGCGACAGCCTCATCCGCATGGTGCCCATGCGGGTGTTCCCGGCCGAGGTGCGGTACCTGGAGCGCATGGACTCGAAGGCCCGGCTGGTGGCCACCACACCGGAGTACCAAGAGGTGAACCAGCTCCGGCTGGCCGACGGGCGGTTCCTGAGCGACGACGATGAGACCCAGATGCAGAACCACTGCGTGCTGGGGGCCGGGGTGGCCGACAAGCTGTTCCCGTTCGAGGACGCCATGGGCCATTCGGTGGTCATCAAGGGGTACGACTACCGGGTGATCGGGGTGTGCGCCGACCGGATGCCGACCGGCGGCACCGGCGGCTCGCAAGCCGCCGAGGACTACAACCACGACGTGTACCTGCCGCTGTCCACCACCCGCGGCCGCATCGGTGAGACGGTGACGTTCCGCCAGAGCGGCAGCCGGGCGGCCGAGAAGGTGGCCGTGTCGCAGGTGGTGCTGACGGTGGACGCCGACTTCGACACGTCCGACGGCCGGGCCAAGGTGAAGGCCATGGGCGACAGCATCAAGGACGTACTCAAGCAGGAGCACTACAAGGACGACTGGGCGGTGACGGTGCCACTCGACCGGCTCGAAGAAGCGGAACGGGCGCAGCAGCGGTTCACCAGCCTGCTGGCACTCATTGCCAGCATCTCACTGCTGGTCGGCGGGATCGGCATCATGAACATTATGCTCGCAACCGTGACTGAGCGTACCCGGGAGATTGGCATCCGCCGGGCGCTCGGGGCCAAGCGGAAGGACATCATCGGCCAGTTCCTGGTCGAGGCCGTCGTGCAGACGACCGTCGGCGGTCTGGCCGGGGTGGTGATCGGGGTGGCCCTCGTGTTCGGGGCGCCGGTCCTGGCCCGGCTGCTGTTCGACGCCCCGCTGCCGGCCCAACTGAGCTACTGGAGCATCGCCCTGAGCGTGGGCGTGAGTGTGCTGGTGGGGGTGCTGTTCGGCCTGTACCCGGCCTGGCGGGCGGCCCTGCTCGACCCGATCGAGGCGCTGCGGCACACTTAGAAGGTTCGCAGCCCGAAGCGCGAGTGAGGTCCGATATCCCCACAGTGAGGATGTCGGACCTCGCTCGCGCTTCGGGCTACGAACCTACCGAACCCCTGACGGCGAAATGGGTTGCATCCGGCGGCCGAATTCTCCGACACTTCGCCCGTCGCGTCCTATCTTTGGTGGCATACCCCGTTCTGCTTCGTCGAGGACGCCCGCCCGTGCCGCTCACCGCGGACCCCCCCGCCGTTTCCCCCGAGGCCGCCACGCCCATGCCCAAGGCGTGGCCGGCCGAGCCGCCGCTGACACTCATCGACGGCCGGTCGCACTGGACCCGGGCCGACCTGCGGGAGCTGTGGGCGTTCCGCGAGCTGCTCTACTTCCTCACCCTCCGCGACATCAAGCTGCGGTACAAGCAGACCATCCTGGGCGTCGGCTGGAGCGTCCTCCAGCCGGTGGCCACCATGGCCGTCTTCGTGCTGTTCCTCGGCCGGGTCGGCGGCATGGCCGAGGGGGTGGACAACTACGCCCTGTTCGTGCTGGCCGGGCTGATCCCCTGGACCTTCTTTTCCAGCGCCGTGACGAACGCCGGCAACAGCCTGATCGGCAACGAGCGGCTGGTGACCAAGACGTACTTCCCCCGACTGCTGCTGCCGGCGGCCAATGTGGCGGCGGCGGCCTTCGACTGCCTGGTGTGTACCGCCCTGCTGGTGCTGGTGGTGGTGGTCGGGTCGGCCTTCGGCGGCCCGCCGCCGACCTGGCGGCTGGCCCTGCTGCCGGCCATGGCGGCGGCCGTCGGGCTGACCGCCTTCGGCTTCGGCACCCTGCTCAGCGCGCTCATCGCCACCCAGCGGGACTTCCGCTACCTACTCAACTTCGGCATGCAACTGTGGCTGTTCGCCACCGTGTGCATCTACCGCCGGCCGGACCTGATCGGCCAGACGGCCCAACTGTGGCTGCCGTTCAACCCGGCCTACGGGCTGATCCTCAACTTCCGGTCGGCCGCACTGGGGCTGCCGTTCGACTGGTACGCCCTGTTCGTGTCCGGGGCGGTCGGGGCGCTGGTGCTGGGCTTCGCCCTCATCTACTTCCGCCGGGTGCAACAGAACCTGGCCGACACGATCTAGCACGGAGGCGGGGGATGCTCGGGGCGACGCTGGGGCCGGCGGACTACCTGCGGCGGATGGCCGACGAGCTGGGCCGGCTCGACCCGGCCGAGGTGCGGGCGTTGTCCGACGCCATTACGGCGCGGTACGAGGCCGGCCGGTTCGTGTTCGTGGTGGGCAACGGCGGCAGCGGGTCGAACGCCAGCCACTTCACCGAGGACGCCGGCAAGTGCAGCCTCAAACTACCCGACGACCTGGCCGACACGGACAAGAAACGGCTCCGCATCATCAGTCTAACAGATAATACGGCGTACATCACCGCCTGGGCCAACGACGAGGGGTACGAGCGGGTGTTCGTGGAACAGCTCCGCAACCTGGCCTCGCCCGGCGACTTACTGATCGCCATCAGCGGGTCGGGCAATAGCCCGAACGTGCTGCGGGCGGTGGAGTGGGCCAACGCCCACGGGGTCGGCACCTTCGGCTGTACCGGGTACGGCGGCGGCAAGCTGCGGACGCTCGCCCAACAGGGGCTGCACGTCCCGCTGGACGACATGGGCATGGTCGAGACGCTGCACCTGGCCGCCTTCCACTGGGTAGTCGGCGACCTGCACCGGCGGATTTCACCGACCTAGGCGAACGGGGGGCGTGAGCCCGCCGCGGTTGTGGAGTCGCGCACTCGTCCCGTAGACACGGCGGGCTTACGCCCCCCGCTCGCCCAGAGACTTCGCCCCCATGCACCCCGCCATCCGCGTCCAGAATGTGTCCAAGGTGTACCGGCTCGGGTCGGCTGGCCCGGGCATGGGCGGCCGCAACCTGACCGAACAGGCCCGCCAGGTGTTCGCCAACACCGG
Source organism: Fimbriiglobus sp. (assembly GCA_043787415.1). Lineage (GTDB taxonomy): Bacteria > Planctomycetota > Planctomycetia > Gemmatales > Gemmataceae > JAXMAZ01. The sequence goes on from JAYVUZ010000233.1 coordinate 10,560, forward strand.
CCGCAAGCTGAAGGCCCTCGTCAACCCCGGGGCGGCCCCGCCGCAGGACGGCTACTGGGCGCTCAAGGACGTCACCTTCGACGTGCCCCGGGGCGAGGTGATGGGTGTCATCGGCCGCAACGGGGCCGGCAAGTCCACCCTGCTCAAGATGCTCAGCCGCATCAGCACGCCGACGAGTGGCCGCATCGAGGTGCGGGGCCGCATGGGCACCCTGCTGGAGGTCGGCACCGGCTTCCACCCGGAGCTGAGCGGCCGGGAGAACGTCTACCTGAGCGGCAGCATCCTGGGCATGAGCCGCAAGGAGATTCAGGCCAAGTTCGCCGACATCGTCGAGTTCTCGGAGATCGGCAAGTTCCTGGACACGCCGGTCAAGTGGTACTCGTCCGGCATGTACGTGCGGCTGGCGTTCGCCGTGGCCGCCCACCTGGAGCCGGAAATCCTGATCGTGGACGAGGTGCTGGCCGTCGGGGACGCGGCCTTCCAGCGCCGCTGCACCGACCGCATGGCCGAGCTGGCCGGCCGCGGGCTGACCATCCTGTTCGTGTCCCACAACATGCAGCTCATTCCCCGGCTGTGCAAGCACGCCGTGTACCTGGAGCAGGGGGCGGTGGCCGGGGTCGGGGACGCCGGGCCGGTGACGCAGCAGTACCTCGACGGCCTGCTGGCCGCGGCCCGCAACGGCGACCTGCGGGACAAGCCCCGCACCGGCGACGGCCGGGCCAAGTTCATCCGGGCGAGTGTGATCGACGCCGCCGGCCGGCCGCTCACCGTCTTCCCGTCCGGCGACGACCTGTGCGTGCGGCTGGAACTGGAGGCCGGCGAGCCGCTGGACGACGTGCACCTGGGCGTCGCCATCCAGACGCTGTACGGCACGAAGGTGCTCACCGGCTGGTCGCCGGAGGGGCGGTTCCCGGTCAACCTCGGCCGCGGCCCGGCGGCGTTCGAGTGCCGGTTCGAGAAGGCCGACATCCGCCCCGGGCAGACGGTGCTGGTCAACCTGACCCTGGCCACCGACGCCGGGCTGCCCGTCGACGTGGTGGAGAACGCCGTCGTACTGGACGTGGTCGGGTCGGAGAAGCACGCCCACCTGAGCGCCAACCCGGACCAGGGGGTGTGGGTGGCCCCCCAGCACTGGCGGCGGGTGTAGGGATTCCCGACGGTCCGGGCCGGCCGAACCCATCCGGTCGGGGCGGAGGGGTTCGCCGGGCCGGCCCCCGGCCGTACTCTGAGTCGGGGGAATCCGCCGGAGGACGCGACATCGCCGACCGCACCGACTTCACCCTGGCGATCTGCACCTGGAACCGGGCCGCGCTGCTCGACCAGACCCTCACGGCCGTGGCCGCCGGTGCCCCCCCGGGTCGCACCTGGGAGGTGCTGGTGGTGGACAACAACAGCCCGGACCACACCCAGGCGGTGCTGGCCGCCCACCGCGACAAGCTGCCGCTGCGGTGGGTGACGGAGCGGCAGCAGGGGCACTGCCACGCCCGCAACCGGGCCATCGACGAGGCCCGCGGCGACTGGGTCGTGTGGACGGACGACGACGTGCGGCCGGCCCCCGGGTGGCTGGCCGCGTTCGCCGGCACCGCCGGCCGGCACCCCGAGGCGGCGGCCGTCGGCGGGCCGATCCGCCCGTGGTTCCCCGAGCCGCCCGACCCCGACCTGCTGGACGTGTTTCGGCCGCTGCGGATCGGCTACTGCGGGGTGGACCACGGCCCCGACGAGCGGAAACTCGGCCCGGCCGAGCCGATCTACGGGGCCAACATGGCGTACCGGACGGCGGCCGTGGCCGGCCTGCGGTTCGACCCCGAGTACGGCCGTAGGGGCGATCACCAGGGGGGCGGGGACGACACCCACTACCTGACCCGGGTGCGGGACCGGGGGGGCGCGGTGTGGTGGTCCCCGGGCATGAGCCTGGAGCACTACGTCGAGCCGAGCCGGATGACCGTCGAGTACGCCCGCCGGTACACCCGGGACGCGGCCGGGCACGACGACCCGGCCATCGCCGCCGACGACTCGCCGACCGTGGCCGGGGTGCCCCGGTGGCTGTACGTGAAGGCCGCCCGGCACTGGCTCGAGGCCGCCGTCAACCTCCGCCCGGGCCGCCGCCGGGCGCGGCTGGCGGCGCTCCTGGAGCTGGCCGGCACCCAGGCCCGGATGCGGGCCTTCCGTCGGTTCCACCAGCGGGCGGCGAGCTAGCCCATGCCGGCCACTACCGTCATCATCCCGTGTTACAACGGCCAGGCGTACCTGCCGGCGGCCCTCGCCTCGGTGCGGGCGCAGACCCGGCTGGCCCACGAGGTCATCGTCGTGGACGACGGGTCCACCGAACCCGTGACCGTGCCGGCCGACTGGGACGGCCCGCCACTGCGACTGATCCGCACCAAGAACCAGGGGTTGCCGACGGCCCGTAACACCGCCCTGGAAGCCGCCACCGGCGAGTTCGTGGCCTACCTCGACAGCGACGACTGGTGGCACCCGGACAAGCTGGCGAAGCAGGAGGACGCGCTGCGGGCCGACCCGACGGCCGTGGCTAGCTACACCCGCTGCGGCGAGGGCGACGGGCAGTTCGGCTTCGGCCCGTACCCGCCGGCCGACGTGACGGCCGACGACTTCCTGGTCATGTTCTGGAACCACTCGTTCTTCCCGCCGTCGAGCGTGCTGGCCCGCCGGGACGTGACCGACCGGGTGGGCCGGTTCGACGCCAGCCTGCCGCAGGGCGAGGACGTGGAGCACTTCTTCCGGCTGCTGGCCGTCGGCCGGTTCGTGCAGGTGCCTGAGCCGCTGACGCACTACCGGGTCCACGCCGGGCAGATGACGGGCAGCCCGCTGAAGAAGCTCCGCGGCTGGAAGGCGACCCGGACGGCCATCCTGCGGCAGCACGCCGACCGGCTGGTGACGGCCGGGGTGCGGCCGGACAAGCTGTGGGACGCCCACCGCAACCAGGTGCTGCTGAGCTTCTACCGCCGGCAGTTCGCGGCGGCGCGACCGCTGCTCTGGGACTACTGGAAGGACCACCCGACGGACGTGCAAGTGCTGGCCCGGCTGCTGGTGGCGTGGCTGCCGGCGAAGTTGGTGAGCGGCGTCCGCGGCGGGGTGACGGCCGGCCCGCGGCCCGGCCAGAGTGCGGCCGGGGCGTGGGACGCGGTGTTCCGGGAGTTGGGGCCGAGCCTGAGCCGGTCGGCGTGATCTGGCAGTTGAGCGGGCTTTTAGCCTGCTCCGCCCGAGCAGGCTAAAAGCCCGCTCTACTGATGCCGAGCTACCCATGACCGTCTGGATCGTGCTGGTCGATTACAACGGGCTGGACGACACCCGCCGGTGCCTCACGTCGCTGGCGGCGCTCGCCGACCCGGCCCGTGTGGTGGTCGTGGACAACGCCGGCAAGCGGGACGTGGCCGCCGAGTTAGCCCCCGTCTTCCCGTGGGCCGACTTCGTGCGGGCGCCGGCCAATGGCGGCTGGGCCGGCGGCAACAACGTCGGCCTGCGGCACGCCCTGGAACGCGGCGCCGACTGGGTGGTGCTGCTCAACAACGACACGGTGGCCTCGCCGCACCTGGTGGGTCGATTGCTTGCCGCCGCGAGGGTCCAACCAAGCTACGGCGTCCTCGGCCCGGTCATCCGCTACCTGGCCCCGCCGCACGAGGTGCAGACGGACGGCGTCGTGTTCAACCGGCCGGACCGCCCCGGCTTCTTCCAGCGGCACCCCGTCCCGCTGGCCACGACGGACCCGCCGACGGTGGCGCCGGTGGACATCGTCAACGGCTGCTGCCTGTGCGTGCGGGCCGACGTGGTGAAGCGGATCGGGTTCATCGACGAAGGCTTCTTCCTGATCCACGAGGAGAGCGACTACTGCCTGCGGGCGCAGCGGGCCGGGTTCGGCAACGGGGTGATCGCCGAGGCGCTGGTGTGGCACAAGGGGTCGAGTACGTTCAAGCGGGAGGGGTCGAAGCTGCAGCGGTACTTCGACGCCCGCAACATCCCGCGGCTGTTGCTCAAGCACGGCGGCGGTTCGGGGCGGCGGCCGGCGTGGCGGGCGTGGGGGCACTTCGTGCGGTACGCCTACCACCGCTACGCCCTGGAGCGGGAGGGCGGCTTCGACGGCCCGGCGAACGCCGTACTGGACGGGCTGTACGACGCCGCGACGCGGCGGTTCGGCGGCTACCGGCCGCCGGGCGGGCGGCCGGGGGTCGAGGTGCTGCGAACAATGTTCAGCGGGGCGTGGCGGCTGGCGGGCGGTACACGAGCGCGGTATGATACGTGCTGACCCATCGGAGGCCGAACCGTGTCAACACTCGTATTGGATGACGCCCTGCGGGCCAGACTCAACGGGCTGAACGACTGGGTCGAAGTCCGCGAGCCGGGCGGCGAGGCGGTCGGGACTTTCCTCCCACAAGACGAGTTGATCCGCCTGCTGTACGCCGAGGCACATTTGCTGGCCTCCACCCCCGAGGCGATGGCCCGACAGGCGGCCGCACGGGCCGAGTACCTGGCGGGCGGCGGGGTGACCACGGCCGTGGCGATCGCCCGGGCCAAGGTGCTGGCTGGCCTGAGCGACGAGGGATGAACTTCCGCATCGTCTGGCTGTCGGCCGCCGAACAGGCACTCGGGGCCGCGTTCCTCGCCGCCCGGGCGGTCGGTGAAGTCCGTGCATTCAACGTAGCGGTTCGGCAAGCCGAGGCCGCGCTGACCGACGACCCGGAACAAGCCGGCGAATCGCGGACGGTTGGAACCGGCGAGCGGCTGCTGGTGGTGCCACCCGCCGTGATCGAGTTTGAGGTGTTCCCGCTCGACCGGGTGGCGGTCGTTTCGCACGTCCGCTACGCCTCCCTACGGCGGCACACGTGACCGCCCGTCACCCGTTCGCCGCCAGCCACCCCACGGTCCGCCGCACCCCGTCTTCGAGCCGCGTCGCCGGCACGTCGCAGCCGACCGCCCGCAGCTTGCCCAACTCGGCCTTCGTGTAGTTCTGGTACTGCCCCCGCAGGTCCGCCGGCATCTCGACGTACTCGATGCTCGGCGGCCGCTCCAGCCCGGCGAACACCGCTTCCGCCAGCGCGTTGAACGGCCGGGCGTCGCCGCTGCCGCTGTTGAACACCCCGCCCGGGTGGTTGTGCGTCGCCAGCCACAGGCAGTGGCTGACGCAGTCCTCGACGAACACGAAGTCGCGGAGCTGGCCGCCGTCCGCGTAGGCCGGGTCGGTCGAGCGGAACAGCTTCACGGCCCCCGTCGCCAGCACCTGCCGGCGGCAGTGGTGGACCATGCTGGCCATGCGGCCCTTGTGCGCCTCCCGCGGGCCGTACACGTTGAAGAACTTCACCCCCGCCCACCGCGGCGGGGCCGGCCGGCCGGCGGTGACCTCGGCGAGCGCCCAGGCGTCGAAATCGTTCTTGCTCTTGCCGTACAGGTTGAGCGGCGTCAGGTCCGCGGGCGGGGTGTGGTCGTCGAACCCGTTCGCCCCGCTGCCGTAGGTGGCGGCGCTGCTGGCGTACACCAGCGGCACCCGGTTGGCCGCGCACCACTCCCACAGCGTGCGGGTGTAGTTCACGTTGGTGCGGAGCAGGCTGTCCCAACTCGTCTCGGTGGTGCTGCTGTTAGCCCCGAGGTGGTAGACCGTGGTCGGGGCGAGGGCGTCGAGTTCGGTCAGGAAGCGGTCGGCCGACAAATAGCGGAAGCTGTCCAGCCCGGCCAGGTTGGCGGCCTTCGCCGGGGTCAGTGCCTCGTCCACCAGCACCAGGTCATGGCCGTCGGCGGCCAGGCGGTGGGCCAGGGTGCTGCCGATGAACCCGGCGGCGCCGGTGACGGCAATCATGCGTCCTCCCCGGTTGTGGCGAGCGGCCAGCGTAAGCTGGTCCGGCTTGTGGAGTGACGTCGCCTGACACCGCCGGCCGGACCAGCTCACGCTGGCTGCTCGCCTCAGCGTCCGGTCAGCTCCCGCACCAGCCCGCCGGCGTCGTACAGCTTGGCCAGCACTTCCAGCACCGCCCGGCTGTGTACGGCGATGTGCCGGGCCTGCACGCCGGTGTACACGAAGTTCCGCACCAGCCCGTGCCGATTGCGGTCGAAGTTGACGCCCACCAGCTCGCCGGCCGTGTTCAGCACCGGCGACCCGCTGTTCCCGCCGATCGTGTCGGCGGTCGAGGCGAAGTTGTACGGCACCGACAGGTCGAGCTTGGCCCGGCCGTCCGTCCATCGCTTCGGCAGCGCGAACGGCTCGCCGCCGCCGAGGGCGGCACTCCGCTCGAAGACCTGGCCGAGGGTGGTGGTTGCCGGCACCGGCTGGCCGTCCAGCTCGTACCCCTTGACCGTGCCGAAGGCGACGCGGAAGGTGTTCGTCGCGTCCGGCGGCACGGCCGTTCCGAGGGTGCGGAACCGCTCGCCGGCGATGGCCGCGAACCCCTGCCGCTCCGGCTCCTCCACGTCCGCCTCGTAGCGGCTCCGCAGCTTGCGGGCGTCGGCGTCGATGGTCCGGGCCAGTTGGATGAGCGGGTCGTCCGCGGGCAGTTCGCCGGCAAACACCTTCCGCCGGTGGGCCGGATCGGCCAGCTTGCTCGCGCGGATCAACTGCGCGGCTCGTTGGGACGGGCTGCCGGTGCCCAGCGCCGTCCGCACCTCCGGGTGGTCGCCGCCGAGTTGCTCGGCCAGGAACGCGAGGCTGGTTTGCAGCTTCCGCTGTTCCAGGGCCGGGTACAGCGGGGCCGGGCTGAACAGGCTGCGTTTGAGCGAATCGAGGTTGCTGTCCCGGTACTCCCGCAGCCGGTCGCCGTTGGGTTTCGCCAGCTCCGTCGGCAGCCGCAGCAGGTGGCGGGCGACGGGGAACAGGTCGGTGGCGAAGGCGTCCCCCCGCTCGAACAGGAGGTACTCCCGCTCGAACGCGGTGAAGGTGGTCTGGGCCTCCTCCACCCGCTGCCACGGGTCCAGGTCGCCGGCCGCGAGCGGCGGCCGGCTCCCGCGCCACGGCCCGGCCAGCTTCGCCTCCTGCTCCCGCTTGGCCGCGAGTATCAGCGGGTCGTTCAGCCCGTCGAGCTGGCCGACGAACTGCTTGCGGCCGTTGGCCACCCGGTGCAGGTCGTTGGCCGCCTGCCGCCGCTGCTCCGGCGACTCCTCCCCGAACTGGACGAGCGCCGCTTCCAGCGCCCGGGCGCGGGCCAGGGTGTACGGCAGGGTGTGGTCCCGCCGGTGCTTCAGCTTGGCGACGGTTTCGAGCCGCTGTGTCGCCCCCGGGTGGCCTGTCACGAACACCAGCCCGCCGACCTCCGGCCCAGTCGTGCTCCACCGGAAGAAGTCGGGCGTTTTGAGCGGGGCGTCGGCCTCGTAGACGCGGAAGAAGGCCACGTCCAGCGAGTGCCGGGGGTACTCGAAGTTGTCCACGTCGCCGCCGAACGCCGCCACGGCGGCTTCGGGGCAGAACACCAGCCGCACGTCGGTGTACTTCTTCGAGCGGTACAGGTGGTACAGGCCGCCCTGGTAGAGCGTCACCACGTCGCTCCGCAGGCCGGTGACGGCCAGCGATTCCTTCTCGATGTCGGCCAGCACCGCCCGGCGGGCGGCGGCGGCCTTGTCCGGGGCGAGCGACCCTGGGACGGCTTTGTTCACCCGCTCGGTCACGTCTTCGACGGACTGCAAGACGTTCAGCTCCAGGTCGGGGCACTTCAGTTCGTCGGCCCGGGTGCGGGCCAGGTAGCCGTCGCGGAGCAGGTCGCGCTCGGCCGTGGACAGCTTCTGGATGGCGTCCGACCCGACGTGGTGGTTGGTGACCACCAGCCCGTCGGCCGACACGAACCCGCCGGACGACCCGCTGAACCGGACGCTCGCCTTCATCGCCTTCTGGATGAAGGCGTCGGTCAGGTCGAAGCCGTACTTCTGTTTCACCACCGCCCGCGGCGGGGCGGTGGGTAGCCACATGCCTTCATCGGACACCGCTTCCACCGGCAGACCTCCGAGCAACACCAGGGCGAACAGCCGGCGGGACATCGGTAAACCCTCACGGGAAGCGGCATTGTAGGGCACGGTCCACCGTGCCGTCCGCTCGCCGGCAAGACGGCGCGGTGAACCGTGCCCTACGGTCGCGGCCGACCCGTCCGGCGGGTAGAATGTGTGAATGAACACGCCCACCCGCCCCGCCGGGCCGCCCCCGGACCCGGACGCACCGACCCTCACCTTCTGGGGGGCCGCCGCCTCGGTCGGCGGGTCTATGCACGTCCTCGACGCCGGCAACACTCACGTGCTGCTGGATTGTGGCCTGCACCAGGGCCGGCGGGAGGACGCCCGCAAGCGGAACGCCCACTTCCCGTTCCACCCCGACCAGCTCGACGCGGTGGTGCTCAGCCACGCCCACATCGACCACTGCGGCAACCTGCCGACGCTCGTCCGCCAGGGGTTCCGCGGGCCGATCTACTGCACCCCGGCCACCCACGACCTGGTGCGGGTGATGCTCCGCGACTCGGCCAAAATCCAGGAGGAGGACGCCGCCCACCTGAACATCGCCCGCAACTACGCCGAGCCGTGGGTGCAGCCGCTGTACACCCTGTCCGACGTGGAGCAGACGTTCACCCAGGTGGTGAGCGTGCCGTACCACAAGTCGTTCGAGCCGGGCCGCGGGGTGCGGACGACCTTCCTGGAAGCCGGCCACGTCCTCGGGTCGGCCATGGTGTACGCCGAGATCGACAGCCCTGGTGGTAAGAAGACCCTGACGTTCAGCGGCGACCTGGGCCGCCGGGGGGTGCCGCTGCTCAAGCCGGCCGCCCCGGTGCCGCCGGCCGACCTGCTGGTGTGCGAGTCCACCTACGGCAACCGGACGCACGTGCCGCTAGCGGCCACCGTCGAGAAGCTGTACGCCACGGTGCGGGCCACCATCGCCCGCGGCGGCAAGGTGCTCATCCCGGCGTTCAGCCTCGGCCGGTGCCAGCTCATCGTCCACTTCCTGCAACAGGGGCGGCACAGCGGGGCCGTGCCGGACGTGCCCATCTACGTGGACAGCCCGCTGGCGGCCGACGTGGCCGACGTGTACCGCAACCACCCGGACACCCTGGCCCCGGACGCCGCCGCCGCCGTGCGGGCTGGCGTCGGGGTGCTCGGCGGGGACGGCGTCCACAACGTCCGCGAGTTCCAGGACAGCATGTACCTGGTCACCCGGCCGGGGCCGTGCGTGGTGATCGCGTCCAGCGGCATGTGCGACGCCGGCCGCATCGTGGCCCACCTCAAACAGAACGTGGACGACCCCCGCTGCACGGTGGTGCTGGTCAGCTTCCAGGCGCCGGGCACCACCGGCCGGCGGCTGCTGGAGCCGGGGCCGACGGTGCGGTTCGCCGGCCGGGACTGGAACAAGTGGGTCGAGGTGGTCCACCTGGAGGGGTTCAGCGGGCACGCCGACAAGGACGACTTCCTGGCCTACCTGCGGCCGCTCGTCGGCAAGGTGGGGGCGGTGCGGCTGATCCACGGCGAGAAGGAGCAGGCGGAGGCGCTGGCGGCGACGCTGCGGGCCGCCGGCTTCCGGGACGTGGTCGTGCCGCTGGCCGGCGACCGGGTGGCCATCGGGGGGAACGCATGAGCGCGACACGACTGGTTCAGCCGGCGATCGAGTACCCCGACTCGGACGGGCAACCGATGGCCGACAACACACTCCAGTACCAGTGGATCGAAACCATCAAGGGCGGGTTGGACGCGCTGTTCCGCGACCGGCCGGACGTGTTCGTGGCGGCCGACCACCTCATCTACCCGGTTCACGGCAAGCCGAAGGTGCGGCAGGCGCCGGACGTGTACGTGGTGTTCGGCCGGCCGAAAGGACACCGCGGCAGCTACCGGGTGTGGGAGGAAGACGGCCTGTTCCCGCAGGTGATTTTCGAGGTACTGTCCCCCGGCAACGGGGCGGCCGAGATGGCCCGCAAGCTGCTCTTCTACGAGCGGTACGGGGCCGAAGAGTACTACGTCTACGACCCGGACCGGACGACGTTCAGCGCCTACCGACGGCGGCCGGACGGCCGGTTCGACGACATCGACGAGCCGGACGGCTACATCAGCCCACGGCTCGGGGTGCGGTTCGACCTGTCCGGGTCGGAGTTGGTCGTCCGGCGGGCGAATGGCGACCCGCTCCGGACGTATGTCGGGGAGGCCGTGCGGGGCGACGAGGCCGAGCGGAGGGCCGCCGAGGCCACAGCCGAAGCCGCCCGCCTCCGCAACCTTCTCCGTAAGGCTGGCATCGACCCGGACGCCGCCGGCTGACTTCGGCATCACGGTTGCTCCGTGGGGGACTCGCATTCCCCCCGGAGCGACCCCATGCCGTCCCCCGCCCGCGACCCCCTCGACCCGCTCGCCGGCCCGACCAACGTGGACGCCGCCGGCCGGTCCACCCCCTACGGCCCCCACACCGGCGGCACGGACGAGGCCGCCGGCGGGGCCGACAGCTCCGGCCTGGACACCGAGTCCACCGACTCGGCCGGGCCGACCGCCGACCGGCAGCGGAGCCAGGGGAAACGCCCGGCGAGCGACCCGGCCGGCCGCTGAACCTCGCTCCCCGGCGGGGCGTCCGTAAACTGCCCCGGACGCCGAGGACCGCTTCGTGACCGACCGCCCCCGCTGGTTCCAGACCACCGCCATCGACTACCCGAACAGCCGGCCGCACGTCGGCACGGCGTTCGAGAAGCTCGGGGCCGACGCCCAGGCCCGCTACCGGCGGATGGAAGGGCACGCCGTCACCTTCCTCATGGGCACCGACGAGAACACCCTGAAGGTGGCCGACAAGGCCCGCGAACTCGGCGAGGAGCCGCGGGCCTACTGCGACCGCATGGCCGGCGAGTTCCGCCAGGTGTGGGACGCCCTCGACATCAGCTACGACGTGTTCGTGCAGACCAGCCACGAGCGGCACAAGCAGTGCTGCACCAAGTTCATTCAGCGGGTGTACGACAACGGCCACATCTACAAAGACCGTTACGAGGGCTGGTACTGCCCGGGGTGCGAGGAGTTCAAGAGCGACAAGGTGTACGCCGAGGCCGGCGGCCGGTGCCCCAACCACGGCCGGCCGCTCGAACGCCGGGAGGAGCCGTGCTGGAAGTTCCGGCAGAGCGCCTTCGCCGACCGGCTGAAGGCCCACCTGGAAACCAACCCGGGCTTCGTCCAACCGGACAGCCGCCGCAACGAGATGCTCGGCTTCCTGGCCGACGGGCTGGAGGACGTGAACATCTCCCGGCTCGGCGAGACGTGGGGTATCCCCCTGCCCTTCGACCCGGAGTTCACCATCTACGTGTGGTTCGACGCGCTACTGACATACATCACTGGCATCGGCTACGGCGACGACGAGCCACTGTTCAACAGCCTGTGGCCGTGTGACGTGCATTTCATCGGCAAGGACATCACCCGGTTCCATGCCCTGCTCTGGCCGGCCATGTGCTGGGCGGCCGGCATCGCGCCGCCGCGGCGGGTGTTCAGCCACGGGTTCGTCACCGTGGACGGCACCAAGATGGGCAAGAGCATGGGCAACGTGGTCGAGCCGCTGGCCATCGTCGGCAAGTCGAGTGTCGATGCGTACCGCTACTTCTTCCTGCGTGAGTGCGCCTACCCCGGGGACGGCGACTACAGCGGCCAGCGGTTCGAGGAGGTGTACAAGTCCGAGCTGGCGGACAAGTACGGCAACCTGCTCAGCCGGGTGGTGACGGTGGCTGGCAAGAGCCTCGGCGGGGTGCTGCCGGGTACTGCCGGCCGGACTCCGGAGCCGATCCCAGGCATCGATCAAGCGGCGGTCGTGGCCGAGGTGCGGGGCCACGTCGAGGCGTGCCGATACAACCAGGCGCTGGCGGCCGTCATGTTCAAGCTGCTGGCCCCGGCCAACAAGTACGTCGAGGACACCAAGCCGTTCACCGTGGTGAAGACCGACCCGGCGGCGGCGAGCAAGCTGCTGTTCGCCCTGAGCGAGCCGCTGCGGGCGGCGAGCATCCTGCTCAAGCCGTTCATCCCGCGGTCGGCCGAGCAGGTGTACGCCGCCCTGTCGTATGCGAAGCCGTGGGCCGAGGTGCGGTACGCCGACGCCGCCAGCCCCGAGGTGCCGGCCGCCGACCTGCGGGTGACGGCACCGCTGGAGAACGGCAAGCCGAAACCGCTGTTCCCGCAACTGGCGTGATCGTCGTAGGGTGGTGCCGAGTCTTCGAGGCCCACCGTCGGGCGCTTTCCCTCATACGGTGGGCCTCGAAGACTCGGCACCACCCTACAACGACCCCATGCCAAAGCCCCTCCGCCTGCCGGACGACGACCGCCCCCGCAGGAAGAAGAAGCCGGCCGGCGACGGCCCGCCGGTCGGCCCGCTCATCGGGGCCGGCGTCGGCGGCGTGGTGCTGCTGGCGCTGGTCGGCGTGGTGTGGTGGGCCGTCACCCGGGACGGGCCGCCGCGGCCGCGGGCCGCCGCCCCGACCCCGGCCAGCCCCAGCGCCAAGACGCCGGCCACCCAGCCGAAGCAGCCTCCGCCGACGGCCGACGAGTACTACCAGTGGCTGGTCGGCGGCGTCTGGTCCCGTACGGCCGAGGATCCGCTGCTCGGCGGCAAGAAAACCACCACCCTCACCTTCCTGGCCGACAAGACGCTGGTGGTCAAGCAGACGGTGCCCGACCTGCTCGGCGGCATCACTGGCGAGGCCCCGGGCAAGGACAGGGAGCTGGCCACCACCATGAGCGTGACAGTCGAGGCGAAGGGCGACCGGCTGCTGCTTGTCCGGTCGAGCGACGCCGAGCTACTGGGGGCCGGGTTCAAGCGGTTCCGGGTGCGGCTCAACCCGGACAACACCATCACCCTGACCGAGCAGGGGGACGAGAGCAAGTTCCAGCCGACGCCGTACACCCGGCCGGAGTAGCCGACGGTTCGTAGCCCGAAGCGCGAGCGAGGATCACGTGATCCTCGC
>JAYVUZ010000234.1:0-2576 GCA_043787415.1 Fimbriiglobus sp.
GGCCTCCCGGGCCACCGCTCGCGGGGGCTTGGTCATCGGGTGGGTCGTTGCCATGCCAGATTAGAGGCCACGACCCCATCGAAGGATTTCAACAGAGCAACGGCGTGTTCGACCAAAACGGGGCGGCAAGTGGCGGGACGTACGGCCGCAGACCATACCCCCGCCAGTCGCCTGTCAATTCCTGAACCGACGTGTCGATCGCAGCAAGTACGGCCGGGTCGGTCAGGTCGACGACTGCCCCCAGGCTGACCAGCAACGGTAAGAACGACCAGCCCACGGCCGCCGGGTTCGGGGCGACGCTGCCGCTAAGCGGCGAGCCGAGCATGAACTCGACCTCGAACTGAGCCACCTGTTGGTCGACGGCCGAGTAGAGAACTTCAGGCCCCGGGTGCGCAGGGGTGCCGGCATTAAACCGACCGGGGTTAGTGCGAGTGTGGCGAGTGGCCAGCGGGCCGGGTAAGTAGCGGAGCTGGACGGCACGCCACCAGGTGCCGACGACCGCCTGCGTGGGCAGGTTGGGAACGGCCGGCAGGTTCATGAGAAGATGCCATACTTGTAGGACAGGACGAGTTGCCGGACGGCTGCCTCACCCGCCGGTCGGGTGACTGCGTCGCGTGGCGTCTCCCCTCCAAGTGCCCCATTCGCCGTGTTGAGGAAGGCGTCCGGGTCTGGTACGACATCCCGCACCAGTTCGAGGATTGGTCGCATCTGATCCGGACCGGTGGAGGGCCGGGGTTTAACGCGTGCGGCCATGTTGCGTCGCCTCAGGTTTTGTTCGAGTGTACCGCACCCGCCGGCCGCCCACAACCGGCCTACACTGACCTCAGTCCCCTCTCACCCGGAGTTCCCCCGTGCCGCACACCCTGCCCGCCCTGCCCTACGCCTTCGACGCCTTGGAGCCGCACGTCGACGCGGCCACCATGGAGATCCACAGCCAGAAGCACCACAAGGCCTACGTGGACAACCTAAACAAGGCCCTCGCCGGCCACGCCGACCTGGAGGCCAAGGACATCGTCTCGCTGCTGCGGGACATCAAGAGCGTGCCGGAGGCGATCCGCCCGGCCGTGGTGAACAACGGCGGCGGGCACCACAACCACACGCTGTTCTTCGCCATCATGGGGCCGAACGGCGGGGGCGAGCCGACCGGGGCGGTGAAGGAGGCCATCGATTCGGCCTTCGGCGACTTCGCCTCGCTGAAAACGAAAGTGAAGGAGAACGGCACCGGCCAGTTCGGCAGCGGCTGGAGCTGGGTGGTGTACGACCCGGCGTCGGGCAAGCTGGCGGCGGTGAAGAAGCCCAACCAGGACAGCCCGCTGATGGACGGCCACGTGCCGCTGTTCGGCGTGGACGTGTGGGAGCACGCCTACTACCTGAAGTACCAGAACCAGCGGCCGGACTACATCGACGCCTGGTGGGGCACGGTCAACTGGAAGGCCGTCGAGCAGAAGCTGGGCGAAGCGAAGAGCGGCAAGTAAGTTCTGTGCCCGTCTGGCCCCTAAATGTGTGTAGGGGCCGGACGAACACCGTCGCCGACACATACTGCGACAGTTAGGCTACGCAGGCGTCAAAGAACTGGTCCAGCCGCGTAGCCCAACGGTTCGCTTCGTCCGTCCAGGCGACCGGGTCTGAGAAGGTTTCGCCTTCGAGCGGTGTTTCCGCCTGCCAGACCACGCCGTCCGATAGGTGCAGCGGCGGGGTGGGACCGGCGCTCGTGACGGCGAACGGCGACCTAAGCCCGGCCTCTACAGCCGCGTATCGGTCAGCCGCGTTCAGCAGATCATCGAGTCGTAGGTGCGACGTATCGGTGTCGATTCTTTGTCTGTCGGCCCGTCGTTCCGACGCGACCGCCTGACGGACCTCCGCGAGATTGGGCAGACCTGCCCGATCAAGGACCGCTTCGCCCCACACCGTCATGTCTTCCGTCGGTACGCCTCGCCCGTGATCTACCAAGTTCATGTATGCAATGGCCCGGTCGGCTCTCTGACACGCGGCTCGAAAACGTGGCGGCCAGTCTGACGGCCAGCCAGAATGGTGGGCGGCTGGTTTCATCTCCCTGATCATGGCCGTAGGCAGGTTCAAAGCAAGCCCTGCCGCCTGACTTGCACGCCAGTACGTTGCGGTCACGTCCTGTAGCCGGTTGGCGTTGGCGAAGTGGTGAGCAGCCACCGTGTAGACGGCCAAACCGGCTTCGTACATCGCCCCCGTCATCCGCGTGACCCAGTCGCGGCCGTCGATCAAAGCTACAGGGTCCGTGCCGGCGTGGCCCAGCAACCATGCCGCCTCCTGCATCTCGGCCGCCATCGCCCGGACTTCTAAGAGCGAAGCGATTGTAAAGGGCACCCGAATCATATCAATGTTTTCTTGGGTTGAAAACCGGGTAAACATAATCGGGCGATCTTCACAAGGCTGTCCAGTATGGTCGAGCTGTAGACCTGAGGAATAAGCATACTTCCAGTGTTTACCGTCCCACAACTCGGCTGGGTAGTGGCCTCAGCGTAGGGACTGGTGAGCGGCTTCTTGGTCGCTCAGGCCGGACGAGCGAGGGCAGCGAACGCCCAGAACAGGCCGGCTACGCC
>JAYVUZ010000235.1:0-9157 GCA_043787415.1 Fimbriiglobus sp.
GGCCTCCCGGGCCACCGCTCGCGGGGACTTGGTCATCGGGTGGGTCGTTGCCATGCCAGATTAGAGGCCACGACCCCATCGAAGGATTTCAACAGAGCAGTAAGGCGTCTGTAGATCAAAGGTGCCGTCTGGCAGCGGCACCTTCAGGTAGTCCCCGAACAGGTTGGGGCTTTCGGCGGCCAGCACGTCGAGCAAGGCGTTGGCCAGCTTACGGATCTCCGGCTCAGCGTGGACGCTGCCGCGCATCTCCAGGAAGTGCCGCAGCGCCCGGGCGTTGGCCGTCACGCTGATCTTGGTCTCGGTGGCGTTGGGTAGCACGCTCCGGGCCGCTTGCCGGGCCACCTTGCGGCGGGCGGTGCGGTCCATCTGCGACGCCTCACCGGAGGCGATCAGCCGGGCGTTCAGGCCGTCGGCGAGTTTGACGTAAGCCGCGTGGGCGTGGCCGACGGCGTCGAGCCAAATGGCATGGAGTTCTGGGTCGTCGGCGATGACATCCGGCTCGACATACTCGGCCACCGACTCGTCCACGTAGCGCTGGCTGAGCTGCGAGTAGGCGAACCCGGCCCGGTGCCGCACCAGTTCGTGGGTGAGCGACCGCGACACGCCGGTGACGAGGAACGTCCACACCGCGTGTTCGAGAACGGACCCGTGCCCGACTTCCTTGATGTGGGTCAGGTAGGCGGCGTTGCCGCCGGGCCGCGGCTTGGCAAAGCTCATGTAGCAGACGCGGCCGGCCGTCTCGGTCAGCACTTCACCGGCCACCTCGCTGTCGGTCTGCCAGCTCACCCCGTGGTCGGCCAGGAAGCGGTCGAGTTCGGCGTCGCCGATCTGCTGTTTGCCGATCAGGTAGACGGCCGGCTCGGTGAGCACCCGGATGTCGCCGCCAACTTCCGCCGTTGCCATCGGGTCGCTCCCACCGGAGTGAACACTCGATGTATATCGGCCGCTCCCGTCCGCCGGCTGAATGGGAGCCGTTACAATCGTCCCGCCTAGTCGTACAAGCCGTACGGGCCGACTGACTGGGCAACTTGTGCCGGGTCCGGCCGACCGGGTGGGGTATACTAACCGGCACATGTCGCCCGCCATCTGGCTGCCGCTGCTCCTGTTGGCCGACCCGACCCCGCCCGGCCGGTGCGTGGTGAGGGTCGTCGTCGAACAGCGGGGCCAGGCCGCCGTCGCCGCCCTCACCCTGACGCTCGGCGTCCGCACCACCACCGCCCGCGCCACGGTGCCGGTCGGCGGCCGGGCCTTCGCCACCGACGCCACCACCCCGGACGGCAAGCCGCTCGAACTGGTCGCCGGGCCGGACGGGCTGTCGGCGGTGGTCCCGCAACCCGGCGACCACACCCTCGTCGTCAAGCTGGAAGCCCCGGTGACGGTTCGCGGCGGCGAGGTCGGGTTCGAGGTGGCCCTGCCGCGGGCGGCCATCACCACCCTGGCCGTCCAGCCGCCGGCCGGTGTGGGCCGGCTGACGGTGGCGGTGAAGGCGGCCGACCGCCCCGGCGAGACCAGCCGCACCACCGAGCCGACGGCCGCGCTCGACCGGCCGCCCGGCCAGCCGGGCTACCCGCTCGGCCCGGCCGAGTTGCTGACCGTCACCTGGGAGCCGCCGTCCACGGCCCCGGCCGGCCCGCTCACCGCCGACGTGGACGCCGCCGTGCGGGTGGACGACGCCCAAGTGGAAACGACGGCTTCGCTCAAGCTCCGTGGCCCGGCCGGCACCCACCCGCTGAAACTGCCGGCGGGGGCGGACGCCTCCCTTGATCCGGGCGACGGCCCCGCCGCGTCGCTGGCCCGGTCGGCGACCGGCGACTGGTCGCTCACCTTGCCGGCCGGCGGCGAGCGGACCGTCCGCGTCACCGCCCGGTCGGCCCGACCGCCGGTGGGGTCGCCCATCCCGGTCGGCCCGCTGGCCGCCCCGACCGCCGGCCGACAGGGTGGCCGGCTGCGGGTGTCCGCGCCGCCGACGGTCCGGCTGAGTTTCGCCCCGGCCCCCCTGCTCCGCCGCGAGGACACCCCGCCGGACGACACCGTGGCCGCCTTCCGCTGGGACGTGGTCGGTGCCCAAGTTGCCGGCGAGGCGGCCGGCCCGCTGCTGACCCTGGATGCCCGGCCGGCCGTCGGCGGGGTGCGGGTGCGGCCCACCTACCACCTACGGCGGGTGGAGGCCGGCTGGCGGCTGGACGCCGAGCTGAAGGTGACGCCGGTGCGGGCGGCGGTGGACGAGCTGGCGGTGCAGTTGCCGGCCGGCTGGGGCGAGTGGGCCGTCGGCCCGCCCGAGTTGGCCGAAGAGTTGGGGCCAGGGGTGATACGGCTGACCGCCCCGCAGCGGGTCGGGTTCGACCTGACGCTGTCGGCCGTGTTCCCCCTGCCGCCGACGGGCCGGGACGCCGTGCTGCCGCTGCCCGGCTTCCCCGGGGCCACCGTCTCCGGCGTCACGCTCACGGCCGAGGTGCCGGCCGGGCTGGAACTCACCCGGGCCGTCGCCCGCACGGCCGGCGGGGCGGTCGAGCTGGCGAGCAAAACCGTGTCCTCCCGGGGTGGCAGCCCCGACCGCCCGCCGACGGCGGTCGAACTCGGCTGGCAGCCGCACCGCCCGGAGTTGGCCGCCGACGTGCGGGCCGAAGTCACGCTCCACGACCGCCAGACGGTGGTGAGCGAAACCATCCGGCTCAAGCTCGCCGAGCCGGACGGGAAGCCGATCCGGCTCCGCGGCCCGGCGACCGCGGTGGACTTGCGGGCGACGCCGGCCGTCGAATCCGCCGGCCCCGGCGAGTGGCTGTTCCGCCCGCCGGCCGACGCCCGCGAAGTGACGCTCGCCCTGCGGTACGCCCTGCCCGGCCCGCCCCGGAGCGGCCGGGTGCCGGTCGGGCTGGTCCTGCCGGCGGACGCGACCGCCACCACGGCCGGGGTGCGGGTGTGGGGCGGCGGCCGGCGGCCGGTGCGGGCCGACGGCCCGTGGCGGGAGTTGCCCCCCGACCCGTCGCCGGACCGCGACAGCCTGCCCGCCCTCACCCTGTCCGGCAGCGGGACGAACCTGCCGCTGGCGGTCGAACTCGCCGACCCGGCCGAGGGCGGACTGCCGGCGGTGGCGGTGGACCGGACGCTGGTCCAGGCCTGGTTCGGCGACGGCGGGGCGGTCGGCGTCCGCGGCCGGTTCGTGCTGAAGCGGTGGCCGGCCGGTGGCGTGGAGGTGACCTTGCCGGCGGGGGCCAGTGGCCCGGAGGTGAAGATCGACGGCCGGCCGGCGCCGGCCGCACCCGAACCGGGCGTGCTGCGGGTGCCGCTGCCGGACGCCCGGGAGGGCCGCGGGCTGCTGCTGGACGTGGCCTTCACCCTGCCGCCGGCCAACCTGATCGGGCTGGCGACGATCCCGCCGCCGACCCTGTGGGACGCCGACCACCGCGGCCCGGTCCGCTGGCAACTGCTGCCGCCGGCCGGGTCGGTGCTGGCCGTCGGCCCGGGGCTGACGCCTGACCTGGCCTGGGGCTGGCGGCGGACCGGCCTCGGCCCCGTCACCCCGTCGAGCGACCTGGAGCTGGACGCCTGGCTGACCAGCGGCAGCGAGCCGGACACGCCCCCCGACGGCGGCGGCAGCGTCACCGGCCGGCAACCGGTGCTGGCCCCGGTGGCGGCGCTGGCGGTGCCGCGGGCCGGCTGGGTGGCGGGGTGGTCGTTGCTCGCCGGCGGCGTCGGGCTGGGGCTGAGCCGGCTGACCCGCCGCCGGCTCGGGCTGGCCGCCGGGCTGCTCGGCGTGCTGTTGGCCGTGGCCGCCACGCTCCTGCCGCAGCCGACCGCCGAGGCCGCCGCCGCCGCCCAACCGGGGTTGGCCGGGCTGGCGGCGTTGCTCACCGCGCGGGCCGCCGGCCGGGAGTACGCCCGCTGGCGGGCCGACAACCTGCCGGGGTTCACCCGCCGACGGCCGGACCATTTGCCGGCGCCGAGCGAGTCCGCAGCGATGGGGTCGTGAGAGGGTAAACCCCGGAGTGATGCCGTGCGACTGCTGCTATTCAGCGACCTGCACGCCGACGAAGCCGCCGCCCGCCGGCTGGCCGTCCTCGCCGCGTCGGTCGATGTGCTGGTGGGGGCCGGCGACTTCGGCAACGCCCGGCGCCAGGTGTCCGCGTGCCTCGTGCCGTTGGCCGCCGCCGGCAAGCCTGCGGTGCTGGTGCCGGGCAACAACGAGTCGGCCGACGAACTGGCCGCCGCCTGTGCCGGCTGGCCGCTGGCCCGGGTGCTGCACGGCACGGCAGCGGTGGTCGCGGGGGTGACGTTCTTCGGCCTCGGCGGCGGGGTGCCGGTGACGCCGTTCGGGTCGTGGAGTTTCGACCTCACCGAAGAGCTAGCCGCCGGGCTGCTGGCGGTCGCCCCGCCGGGGTGTGTGCTGGTCAGCCACTCGCCGCCGAAGGGGGCGGCCGACGTGTCGTCCCGGGGCCAGAGCATCGGCAGCACGGCGGTACGGGCGGCCGTCGAGCGGCTGGCCCCCCGGCTGGTGGTGTGCGGGCACGTCCACGCCAGCGGCGGGACGACGGCCCACGTCGGACCGACGCCGGTCGTCAACGCCGGCCCAGCGGGTGTGCTGTGGGAATTGACATGACCACCCCCGCCGCTCTGCTGCTGGCCGCCCTGCTGCCGCTGCTCGCCGGCCCGCCGCGGCTGCTGCGGCTGGACGCCACGGCCACCCACACCCCCGGCGGGCTGACCGGCACCCTCACCCTGCACGTCGCCGGTTGGGGCACCCTCCCGCTGGAGCCGTTCGGCCCGGCCGTCACCGCCGCCCGCCGGGCCGACGGCTCGCCGCTGCCGCTCGTGCCTACTGCCGCCGGGCTGGCCACCCCGGTGTTCGGTGACAGCCGCTTGTCACTCGACTGGTCGGCCCGGGCCGACGCCCCGCTGACCCTGCCGGCCGCCGCCGTCCGTACCCTGACGCTCGACCTGCCGGCCGATCTGATTCCGACCGCACCGGCGGCCGTGTCCGGCCCATACCCCGGGGCGGGGCCGAACCGCCGCCGGTGGACGATTCAGTTCGGCGGCCGGGAGCCGCTGCCGCTCACCCTCCGCCGACCGCCCGACCCGGCCGCCGGCCCACTCGCCCGGGCCGACCGGGTGATGCGGTGGGAGGTCAGCCCCGGGGCCGCCCGGTGGACGGCCGAATTCACCCTGGACGTGGTCCGCGGCCCGCTGCCGGCCCCCACGTTCGACGTGCCGCCGGGGCTGACCGTCACCGGCCGCGACGCCGCCAACGGCCGGCTGACGCTCACCGGGTTCGCCCCGCCACCGGCCGGCCCGTGGACGCCGTCGCGGGTCGGGCTGGCCGGCGCCCTGCCCGGGTCGGACACGCTGGTGACCAGCCACTCGCCGGAGCTGAGCCTCGCCGGCTGTGACCCCGGCGGCACCCGGCTGACCGCCACCGACGCCGGCCGCACCCTCACCTTCGCCGGCCCCGGCACCCCCTCGCTGACGCTGACCAGCACCGGCCCCGAGTTCCGCACCGCCGAGGAACAGGCCTGGCGGGTCGGCCCCGACGAGTCGGTGCTGGCCGTCAAGCTGACGGTCGCCGTCACCCGCGGGCCACTCGACCGACTGACTCTTCGCCTGCCGCCCGGCTTCACCCCGGCAACCGTGCGGGCGGTGCCGGACGACCCCGGGCTGACCACGGCGGTTGACGCCGGCCGGCTGACCGTCACGCCGTCCCTGCCGGTGCCCGGCGGCGGCAAGCTGGTGCTGGAAGCCGAGTTCACGGCCACCCCGCCGCTGCCGGCCGGCGACCCGGCCGACCCGCCGCCGCCGCCGCTGCGGGTGGTGGTGCCGACCGTCGGCGTCGACGGGGCGGCCGACCGGAGCGGCACCGTCGGGCTGGCCGCCGGCCCCGGGCTACACGCCGGCACGGCTTCCCCTGCCCCGTTCCACGGCCGGCCCCCGCCACTGGCCGTGACGCTGGCCGCCGACCGGCCCCGGACCGTTGTGACCAGTGACATCGCAGTGTCACCCGTGCCCGGCGGGCTGGCCGTCCGGGTGACCGGGCTGGCCGACCCGGTCGACGCCCCGGTGGGCCGGCTGACGGTGTTCGTGCCGGCCGGGTGGCGGCTGACCGCCGACGGGGCGACCGTCACCCCGGTCCCCGGCAGCGAACTCCTCTTGGTCGGCGGACTGCTGACGGCCGACCGCTGGGCCACGCTCCTCGCGGCCGGCCCGGCGACGGCCCTCCGCGGCCGGCTGGTCCGCGTCACCCCGCCGCGGCCGACGGCCGACCCGATCCGCCTGTCCGCCGTCGGCTTCGTGGCGGCCGGGCCGGGGCGAGTGCCGCTGCCGGCGGTGCTCGGGGCCGACGCCCGGCCGCCGGGGCTGCGGGCCGACCGCTCGCCGTTCGACCCCGGCCCGCCGGCCGGCGACTGGCCGCCGGAAGTCGTGTTGCGGCCACGCGGCACACCCGCACCGCCGGTCCCCGGCGGGTGGGCCTTCGCCAACCCGACACTGCTGGCGCGGGTCGGCCCGGCCGGGCGGGAACTGACCTTCGCCGTCACCGTCGAGCGGGCCGCCGGGCCAGTGCTACCGTTCGACCTGCCGCCCGGGGCCGAGATGCTCGCCGCCAGTGTGGCCGGCAAACGCGCCGACCCGGTGGCCGGTGGGCTGCCCCTGCCGGACGGGGCCGGGGTTCCGGTGGAACTCCGCTACCGGCTGCCGGCCGCCGTCTGGCGCGTGACGGCCCCGGCCCCGGAACTGCCCGCCGACCCCGGCCCAGTCGCGGTGCGGTGGGCGTTCGACCCGGCGACCCGCCGGTGGCCGACCCTGGACGCGCCGGCCGACCCGACCCCCGGCGGATCGGCCGCCTGGGCGGTGCCCGCGACGGCCGTACGGCTGGCCGGGTTCCTGCTGGCCGTGGTGGCACTGCTGGCCGGGTTCGGCCGGCTGCCCGGGTTCGCGGTGGCCGTCGGGCTGCTGGCCGCTGCCGGCTGGGTGGCCCCGGCCGGCTGGCGGGAGGTGGCCCGGCCGCCGGCCGCCGCCGGGCTGTTCGCCCTGGCCGTCCGCCCCCGCCGGGCTGTCCCCCCGACCGCCCGCCGGCTGCCGTCCACCGCCTCCTACGGGACCGCCGCCGTCAGCCTGCTGCTGGTGGCCGCCGCCCCACCGGCCCGGTTCGACGCTGCCGAGTACGACCTGACGACCGGCGACGGCGGCACGGCGGCGGTGGTCGCCCGGTTCACCCTGACGGCCGCCGGCCCGACGACGCTGCCGCTGACCGGGGTGCGGCTGGAAGCCGTCGAACTGGCCGGCCGGCCGGCCCTCGCCACCGCCGTCGCCGGCGGGTACGCCCTCGACCTGCCGGCCGGCCCGCATTCGCTCACCGCCCGGTTCGCCGTGCCGCTGACCGGACGAACGGTGCGGTTCGGGGTGCCGGACGTGCCGCGGTGTCGGGTGACGGTAGCCGGGCTAGCCGGGGCCGACGTGGCCAGTCGGCGTGGCACACAGCGGCTCGACGGCGGCAAGATCGTGGCCGACCACGGCGGCGGACCGGCGGTCGAGGTGCAATGGCCGACGGCCGCCCCGCCGACGGCTGTCCGCGAGGCGTGCGTGTGGGACGTGGCCGAGGGCGGTAGTCGCGGGGTGTTCGCCGTCCGCCTGGCCCCGGCCGGCGGGCCGGCGGCCGAGGCGGTGGTGACGGTGCCGGCCGGCGTCGAGGTCGGGCCGCCGGTGGTGCGATCCGACGGTGGCCCGACGCCGACGGCGACGGCACACCGGGAACCCGGCCGGGTGCGGGTGACGTTCAACCCGCCGGCCGACCGGCCGCTGTGGCTGACGCTCCCGCTGGCCACTGCCGGCCCGGCCCTGCGGTGCCCGACGGCCGGGGCGGCGGACGGCTTTGCCGCCGTCCGCGGCGGGCCGTTCGCCGGCGTCGAGCGGGCCGGGGTGATCGACTACCCGCTGGACGGGCTGAAGCCGTTCGCCGACGTGCCCGAGTTGCGGCTGACCGCCGCCCCGCCGGCCCGCGCCTTCCAGCGGCGACCCGGGCAGGAAGCGGAACTGACGCCGACGCTCGCCCCGTTGCCGGCCGAGGCCGCCACCGCCGAGACGGTCTGGAGCGTCGGCCCGGTGGGCACCGCCGCCGGCACGGTGCGGGCCGAGCGGGCGCCGGCCGGGCTGGTGGCCTTCGACCTGCCGCCGGACGTGACCGTGCTGGACGCCCGGGCCGGGGATGGTAGCCGCTGGACCCGCACCGGGCCGCGGGTGACGGTCTGGTTGCCGGCGGCGACAGCCGACCCGGTCATCGTCACCTGGACCGGCACCCGGCCACCCGGCGACGAGGTGGAACTGGGCGGGCCGGCCGGCGGGACGGTGCGGGTGGAGCCGGCCGACGGCTGGGCGGTGTCCGAGCCGGCTGCCGGCCGGGTGCGGGTGTTCCCCCCGACCCCGCCGCCGGCGACGCTGCTGGAAGTGGTCGAGCGGGCCGGCGACGGGCTGGCCTACCGGGCGACGGTGAACCTGCCGATGGCTGTCGGCCGGCCGCACCGCTTCCAGGTGACGCTAGGCGACCTGCCGGTAGGGGTGATGCCGACCCTCCGCGGCGGGCGAGCGGGGCCGGCCGAGCGCACCGGCGATGTGGTATCGTGGGCCGTGGACGCCGACGGGCCGGTGACGCTCGCCCTCACCGCCCGGGTGCCTGTCGGCCGACTGCCGGAGGCGAGCGTCCGGTTCGACAGCCCGCCCCTGGCGTGGGCCGCCCGCGGACTGGTGGTCGGCATCGGACTGACCGCCGACGGCCGCCCGGCCCGGCCGGCCGACCGCAACGCGGTGCGGGCCATGTGGCCGGGCGAGGCGGACGGCGGCACCGTCTGGGCGGCCGACGACGACCGCAAGGTGACGCTCGCGGAGTTGCCGAAGCCGGCCCCGCCGCCAGTGGTGGAGCCGCCCCTGCCGGTCGTCACCGCGACGAACTGGCCGGCGGCAGCCGGCTGGCTGCTCGCATTCGGGCTGGTGCTGACGCTGCGGCCGGCCGGCCCGGAGCGGCTGGCCGCCGTCGGCGTGCTGGGGGCGGCGGCCGTCGGCGGCACGGTCGGCTGGGGGTTCCTGCTGCTGGCCGCTGCCGGGGTGCTATGGCGGCTAGTTCGGTTCGTGTAGGGCACGCATGGCGTGCCGTCTGCCACCGACGGCACGCCATGCG
>JAYVUZ010000236.1:0-5717 GCA_043787415.1 Fimbriiglobus sp.
CATAGTGATCCGGTGGTTCTGCGTGGAAGGGCCATCGCTCAACGAATAAAAGGTACTCTAGGGATAACAGGCTGATTTTGCCCAAGCGTCCACAGCGACGGCAAAGTTTGGCACCTCGATGTCGGCTCATCACATCCTGGGGGTGGAGAAGCTCCCAAGGGTTCGGCTGTTCGCCGATGAAAGTGGTACGTGAGCTGGGTTTAGACCGTCGTGAGACAGGTCGGTCCCTATCTGCTGTGGGCGCAGGATACTTGCGGAGCTTTCTCCCTAGTACGAGAGGACTGGGAGGGACGCACCTCTGGTGTGCCAGTTGTGACGCTCGTCGCATCGCTGGGTAGCCACGTGCGGAATGGATAAACGCTGAAGGCATATAAGCGTGAAACTTCCTCCAAGATCAGGTATCCGTAACGAAGGCTCCAGGTAGACTACCTGGTCGATAGGCCGGAGGTGTAAACACAGTAATGTGTCAGCCGACCGGTACTAACAGCCGAATGTTTGGCCACATTGTCCGCTTTCTCGCTTCCGACTGTCCGACTTCGTACTCCCCAAGTTGCCATCGATACAGTGTGCGACTTGCCGGTGACCATACCCGAGTGGAAACTCCCGTTCCCATCCCGAACACGGCCGATAAGCACTCGGGGCCGATGATAGTGCTTCCAGCGCGAAAGTAGGTCATTGCCGGCTTTTTCTAAAACCTCGTCAGTGCGAAAGCACTGACGAGGTTTTTTTACGTCCTCACTCTTCCCTCAACTCATTTCGCCCCGGCGTCCGACCTCTGGTAGCGTGGATCGGTTCTGATCCAATTGCGGAGGCGACGACGTGGCGTTTCTCACCGGCCGGTCCACCTTCCTGCGGTTTCGCGTTGACGGCCCGGCGACCAAGGGCTTCGACGAAACCTACGTCGAGCGGCTGGCGGCCTTCGCCGCCGGCCAGCAGCGGATCGCCTCGGCCGACGGCATCGAGGTCGGCTGGGCGGCCGGCGAACATGTCCTGGACACCGAGTTCTCGCTCGCCAAGAACGTGATCGGCGACGTACTCGCCTTCGACCTGCGGGTGGACGTGGACAAACTGCCCGGCGACCTGCTCCGGGCGTACTACGCCGTCGAGTTGAGGGCGCTGAGTGCCGCCAACCCGAGTGGCCTGCCGTCCGCCCGGCAGAAGAAGGAGGCCCGGGAGAACGCCCGCGACCGGCTCGAACACGAGGCGAAAGACGGCCGGTTCAAGCGGCGGAAGTGCATGCCCGTTCTCTGGGACGCCGTGGCCGGCGAGGTGCTGTTTGGCACCACCTCGTTCACCCAGGTGGACCGGCTCACCGCCCTGTTCCAGCAGACTTTCGGCTACGGCCTCGACTGCATGACGGCCGGCCGGCGGGCCTTCCACCTGGCCGAGCTGCACCAGCGGACCCGCACCGTGGACGACTCGGCCCTGTCGGCGTTCGTGCCGGGGGTGACGCCGGGCGAGATGGTCTGGATCGCCGACGACTCGTCCCGCGACTTCCTCGGCAACGAGTTCCTGATGTGGCTGTGGTTCACCAGCGAAGGGGACACGGAATCCGTCAAGGTCATGGACGGGTCGGAGGTGACGTACATGATCGCCCGGTCGCTGACGCTGGAATGCCCCCGCGGGCAGACCGGCCACGAAACCATCAGCCACGAGGGTCCAAGCCGGCTGCCGGAGGCCAAGCGGGCGATCGAGTCCGGCAAGCTGCCCCGCAAGCTCGGGCTGACCCTGGTCCGCCACGACCAGCAGTACGAACTGTCCCTCCAGGCGGAGACGCTGGCCGTCGGGGCGGCCAAGTTCCCGAACCCGGAGGACGAGAAGCTGGACGCCAACGGCAAGCGGTTCGCCCGGGTCGGCCAGCTCCGCCACCTGATCGAGACGCTCGACCTGCTCTACGACGCCTTCGGCCAGCAGCGGTTCGGCAAGGGCTGGGCGGACACCCTGCCGCGGATGCAGCGGTGGCTGACCCGCGGCGAGGAGCGGCGGGCCGCTTGACGCCGGCCGGCGGTTGGCGGACAGTAGGGGGTATGAAGATCGCCCTCGGCACCGACCACGCCGGCTACCCGCTCAAGGAACAGGTCAAGCGGCTGCTCACCGACCTCGGGCACGAGGTGGTCGATTGCGGCTGCTTCTCGACGGACGCCGTCGATTACCCGGTGTTCGTGCGGCCGGCGGCCGAGCTGGTGGCGAAGGGGGAAGCGGACCGGGCGGTGGTGTTCGGCGGCTCCGGCAACGGCGAGGCGATGTGTGCCAACAAGGTGCCGGGCGTGCGGTGCGCCCTGTGCTGGTCGCGGGAGGTGGCCGAGCTGTGTCGCCGGCACAACGACGCCAACGTGATCAGCCTGGGGGCACGGCTGACCGACTGGCCGACCACCGAAGCGATTGTCCGGGTGTGGCTGGACACGCCGTTCGAGGGCGGCCGGCACGAGCGGCGGATTCGGATGCTAGACGGGTAACTTGCTAGATTTATCTCGATGCGATTGGAAGCTGTAAGTTGCTCGAACACGGCTGCGGAGCTATCGCGTCGCCAGTGTGTCGTAGATGATTGGCTTGCCCCAAAGGGTCGCGGGGACTTTACTGTCATTGCACTCAGTCGGAATGCGTGCCAAGAGGAACGTCTCAAGAGGCTCGGCCAGCGAACTCTCAATTCGGACGATGTCGATCTGCGAGTAGCGGAACCAGCAATGATATTCGTCCCCGATCTTGTACCAAGTGAACCAGGGAGGTTCCCCCGCTACTCGGTGGCAGTACATGTTCATGCGATCTGCGAATCGTCGGGCGGCTTTCCCGATCCGTCGAATGACACTGAATCGTTCATCTAACGACACTCCATGTATGTCGGAGACGGTGCAGAAATCAACGAAGAAGTACACGCCTGTAGCCTTCGTCCAACCCGACATGCGGTTATGCCTTCGCGTTTCCTGAGGCGACCACGTGTGCTGCCAGACCGTCTCGACGGCCAGTGGTGGAACGGACGGTAATGACGTGCAGAACTCGTCCAGCACCTGCCCCAGATGTTCGCTGCGCGTCATGACTGCACCGAAGACCGGCTGGCAAAGTAATTAGAATGAAGCCAGGGTGATCGCCAACTCTCGCGGACGAGTAGCTAACGTAATGCGAGTTTGATCTCGGCAATGGATTAACCTGCCACCACCGGCAGCTTGCGCCTGCCGATGCCCTCGACGCCCTTCGCCGCCGCGGGCGACGCCGGCAGCTTGTGGGCGTTCTCGACCTCCCACCGGGCCAGCTCCTCCATCAGCCCGTCCACGATCTCGGCCTCGGGCACCTTCCGCACCATCTCGCCGTTGCGGAAAATCATCCCCTGGCCGTTGCCGGCGGCGATGCCGATGTCCGCCTCCCGGGCCTCGCCGGGGCCGTTCACCACGCACCCGAGCACGCTGATTTTCACCGGCAGTCGCTTGCCGGCCAGCCGCACCTCCAGCTCGGCGATGATCTTTTCCAGGTCGATGGCCAGCCGCCCGCAGGTCGGGCAGGCGATGATCTCCGGCCGCCGCACCCGCCGCTGGGTGGCTTGCAGGATGTCGAAGGCCGCGGCGATCTCCGGGACCGGGTCGCCGAGCAGCGAAATCCGCACCGTGTCGCCGATGCCGTCGAGCAGGATCGGGGCCAGCCCGGTGGCCGACTTGGTCACCGCGTAGGGCGGCTTGCCGGCCTCCGTGATGCCGATGTGCGTCGGGTAGTCACACAGGCGTGCGTACAGCCGGTAGGCGTCCACCGCCACCAGCACGTCGCTGCTCTTGAGGGACACGATCAGGTCGTGGTAGCCCTCGGCCTCCGCCACCTCGATGTACCGCAGCACGCTCTCGACCATCGCCGGCGGGCACGGGAAGCCGTACTTCTCGCACAGGTCGCGCTCCAGCGACCCGGCGTTCACCCCGACCCGCATCGGGATGCCCTTGTCCTTCGCCTTGCGGACCACCTGGCGGAAGCGGTCCAGCGTTCCGATGTTCCCGGGGTTGATGCGGATCTTGTCCACCGGGTGGTCCAGGGCGGCCAGGGCCATCTTGTAGTCGAAGTGGATGTCGCAGATCAGCGGGATGCCGATCTGTTTGCGAATCTCGCCGAGCGCCCCGGCGTCCTCGGGCTTGGGCACCGTCACGCGCACCAGCTCGCACCCGGCCTCTTCGAGGGCGTGGATTTGCTTGACAGTCGCAACCACGTCGAAGGTGTCGGTGGTGGTCATCGACTGGACGCGGATGGGGTTGTCGCCGCCGATGGCGACCCCGCCGACGACAACAACCCGCGTCTTGTGGCGCGGCTTGCCGGGGACTTTGGGCGCGGCCTCGAGCACGGAGTAGTCGAACCGGGGCATGGCGTCCGCCTGACGGAGTGGGGGGCGAGTCTGAGTGTAGTTTACGCCGCCGGCGACTCCCGGCGAGCCGCAGGAAGATTCCGCCGCAGCGAGTCACAAAGACAATTTCTGCCGCGGAGACGCGGAGAGAACCAAACCCTTGAATTTGGTTTTCTCCGCGTCTCCGCGTCACCGCGGCTAAATTTTGACTCCGAACCGTGGTGCCTCCCTGGCGCGAACCCCGCCCCTTTCGCCGTGTCCGTTGCCGCATGACACCACTCGAAACATTCACCCGCGACCACCTCACCCTGCTGAAACGCGCGGCCGATGCCGTCGGGCTGACCGACCCCATCGCCATCGACCTGTCGGAGTACGCGCTGCCGCTGCTCACCAACTCGGTGCGCGGGGCGCTCTACCCCGTTGGCGGCGTCCTGATGCGCGACTGGACCGAGTGCGCCCGCAAGACCTGGCCGGGCGTCGATTTCGGCGTGCGGGCCTACCGCGCCAACAACGGCGTCAAGTTCGCCCACGTCAACGCCCGGAGCAGCGAGAACCAGCCCTGCGGCGGCTACACCTTCTACGCCGTGTCGCGTGGCGACTACACGAAGCTGTTCCGCTGGGCCGTCAAGTGCTACAAGGTCCGGCACCCCGCCGGCGAGCCGCCCGTGCTGCCTGACGACACCCTCGCCGCCATCCGCCGCAACACCGTCGAGTACCTGCGCGCGAAGAATCTCAAGCAGATCGAGTCGTTCGGCGGCCGGCCCAAGCGCGGCCTGCTGCTGACAGGTCCGCCCGGCAACGGCAAGACCTCGGCGTGCCGCTGGGTCCGCGAGCAGTGCGGCGCGAACAACCTCGACGTAAAGGTGGTCACGCCCGACGACTACCGCGCGGCGCGGATGTCGAACAACCCGTCGCAGGCGATCAAGAACCTGTTCTCGCTGCCCAGCCCCGGCGTCGTGTTTTTCGACGACCTCGACCTGGCGTTGCGGGACCGCGGCCGCTCGGACTCGCCGGAGGACCAGTCGGTGTTCCTCGGTGCGCTCGACGGCATGGAGGTGCGGGCGGGGATCGCCTACGTCTTCACGACCAACCTGCCGATCGACATGATCGACACGGCGTTCCGCCGGCCGGGCCGCATCGACGCGGTGCTGCACCTGCCCAAGCCCGACCTCGTGCTGCGTCGCCGGCTCGTCGGCCGCTGGCACGAGGCGATTCGCGCCGCCCTCGACCTGGACAAAGTGGCCCGCGAGACCGACGGCATGAGCTTCGCCGAGGTCGAGGAGTTGCGCAACCTGTTGGTGCTTCGCCACACCGAGTCCGAGGCGTGGGAGTGGGAGTGGGCGCGCGAGCAGTTCCGCCTGCAGCGCGACGACCTCACCGCCGACCCCCGGCCGCGCGTCGGCTT
>JAYVUZ010000237.1:0-24817 GCA_043787415.1 Fimbriiglobus sp.
AGGTCACCTACTCCGGCTCGGGCGACGAGGGCAACATCGACGACGCCGTCGCCTGGCGGGCGGCCCCGCCCGGCGGCGACATGGCCGAACTGAATGCGATCGAATTCCGCGACCACGACGAGCTGTGCCAGGACTGGGTGTCCGAGGTCCTGGCGGCGAACCGCGGCGGCTGGGAGATCAACGACGGGAGCGAAGGCACGGCGACCGTCGACGTGGCGGCCGGCACCGTCAGGTTCGCGCACGTCATCATGGCGCCCGTCGCCGACTCGTTTTCGCTCGCCGCCGACGGGACCGCGACCGACGACGGGCCGGCCACCACCACCACCCGGGAGTAACCGATGGCCCACCCGTACCACCACGCTATGTCGTCGGTCAAGCACTTCGGCGGCGTGCCGGCCGACTATTCCCGCGTGCACGACTGGTTCGACGCGACGAAGGCCCACCTGGCCGACTTCCGCCACCGGGCCCTGCGGCACCACGCCGAGGGGATCTTTTGGTGCGAAGAGGAGTTCGGGCAGACGCTGACGAATTCGGACGGCAAGCAGGTGCCGGTGCGGCTGGTCGCCGAGCGGCACGTCCGGGAAGACCTGGGCCGCATCCCGACCGTCGCCGACTGGCTCCGCGGCATACCGGCCCAGGCGTGGATGCACCGGGACGCCGAGAAGCTCAGCCGCCGAGACGACGGGCCGACCGCAGCGACACCGCCCGCGCCGGTCCGGGAGGCGGGCGAAGAGCCGAATCGGGCCGTACTCATCGGCCGCTGACCTCACGCCCGCCGAGTCGCCGGCCGACCCGTCGCCGGCTCGTCCGCCGCCTCGCCCCGGCGCCCGCCGGGGCGGTTTCGTTTCCCGAAGTCTGAGGTTCCTATGCCAACGTCTTTCCGCGAGGCCGTCGGTGCCCGCTAGTACCCTCGCCCGCCGCCTGGCCCTGCCGCTCTCGCCCCCCGCCTCCCCCTCGGCCGCCGTCGATCCCGCGAAGCCGGTGGTCGTCACCCTGCCCGACGGCACGACGACGACCGTGTTCCGCCTGCTCGACCTGCAGCGGGGCAACCCCAAGCTGAACAAGGGGCTGCCCTACGGCTACTGGACGGCCGGCCTGTCCCTGATTCCGGCCCGGCTGTCGGGCCGCAACCTGTGCCCCGGGTCGTCCCCGGGCTGCCGGGCCGGCTGCCTGAACGGCGGCGGCCAGGGCGGGATGCGGTTCGTCCAGTCCCGCCGTCTGGCCAAGGCGCTCGCCCGGCAGCAGCACCCGGACTGGTTCCGGGCCCGGCTGGCCCGCGAGCCGGCCCAGTTCGTCCGCAAGTGTGCCTAGGCCGGCTTGAAGCCGGCCTGCCGGCTCAACGTGTTCAGCGACCTGGCCTGGGAGCGGGACGCCCCGGAGCTATTCGCGACGCCCGTCCAGTTCTACGACTACACCGCCGTGTGGGCGCGGATGCGGCGGTTCCTGGCCGGCGGCCTGCCCCGCAACTACACCCTCTGCTTCTCCCGCAAGGAGACCAACGAGGCCCGCTGCCGGGAGGCCCTGGCCGCCGGCGGCACCGTCGGGGTGGTCTTCGCCGGCGACCGCCCGGCCCGGTTCTGGGACCGCCGGGTGCTCGACGGCGACGCCCACGACCTGCGGTTCCTGGACGTACCGGGGTCGGTGGTCGGGCTGTCCGCCAAGGGCAAGGCCCGGGCCGACCGGACCGGGTTCGTCGTCCGCCCGCCCGCCGTTGCGGTCGGCTGATTCCGTCGGCTATCGTTAGAGCGGCGTAAGAGGTTACCACCGATAAACGACAAAACCCCGCGATTTCGCAGGGTTTTGTCATTCGGGAACTAGGATTCGAAGCTAATTTTTCAGCATTGGTCAAAGGTTGCTCCGATTCGCTTCTTGTTGTAATTGCCTATTTTCAAGCATTTCCTGCCATTTCGGCGTTGATCGGGAGTGAACGGACGTTGGCAATGAAGTTAGGAATATGTTAGGAGTAGTGGGCATCCTAACTCCGCGAAGCTCACACATGGCCAGCCTGCACCAGCATCCGAAGTCGTCGAACTACTCGCTGGCGTTCCGGTTCGACGGCAAGCTCTACAGCAAGTCGCTTCGCACCTCCGACCGCCGCGAGGCCGACCGCACCAAAGCCCGTGTCGAGCAGGCCATCATCGATTTGGAGCGGGGGCGGCACTCGTTGCCGGAGGGGGCCGAGCTATGGCCGTTCTTACTGAGTGATGGCAAGCTCTCACAGAAGCCGACTGCTCCCGCCAAGGCCGTCACGCTGGCTGGCCTGTGGGCAGCCTACGAGGCGTCACAGTGCGGCCAGAAGGAGGCCAATACGCTTTCCACCGAGGCCGTCCACTACGGCCATTTGTCCCGGCACTTTGGGGCCGACAAGCGGGTGAAGCTGTTCGCACCGGCGGATGTGGCCGGGTACGTCGCGGCCCGTGCAACGGCCGGGGTGAAGCCGCAAACCACCCAGAAGGAAGTCGCTACTCTGCGGCTCCTGTGCTACCGGGCCGAGCGGCTGACCGGACAGGCTCCGGCCGACGTGCGCCAACTGTTCGCTGGCGTGGAGTACCCCAAGACTTCGGACGCACTGCCGTTCCTGACCTGGGGCGAAGTGGAAGCCACCATTGCCCGGACCAAGCCGGACGAAGCCGGCAAGGAGGCGCTCTGGGATCGGGTGTTCTTGACCATGCAGCAGGTGAGTGAGTTCTTGGACTGGGCTGCCGCTCAAACCGTCCGGCCGTCCGACGCCTACTTCGTCCCATTCCTAATGGCTGCCGCCCACACCGGGATGCGGAGGTCCGAGTTGATGCGGTCGGAAGTGGGCGATTGGGACTTCCCTAACGGCGTCGTCACCGTTCGGGAGAAGAAGAAGTCCCGCAAGGGGATGACCTTTCGGCGGGTGACGCTCACGCCCCGGCTTGTGTCGGTGATGGCTGCTTGGCTGGACGGGTCGAGCCACCCGGGCGGGAAGTTCGCTTTCTGCCGCCGGCCGGATGCTTACCTCAAGCCGAACGAAGTGGCGAAGAAGTGGACCGGGTTCACCCGCCGGTCCAAGTGGTCAGTCTTGAAGGGTTATCACGTCCTTCGTCACTCGTTCGCCAGCAACTTGGCGATGGCTGGCGTCGATGAGCGAGTCGTTGACCAGTTGCTCGGCCACGAAACAGAGGCTATGCGTCGCCGTTACCGGCATCTATTCCCAGACCAGCGGGCCGACGCGGTGGCCCGACTATTCTCTTGAGACTGGTCCCAACCCGCCCTGCCGCTCCACTCGCTCGACCTCGGTGAGCGGGATGCGCCACGACCGGCCGTTCGGCTTCTCCCCCCTGATGCGGCCGGTGTTGCACGCCTGCCGCACGGTCCATTCGGACAGGTTCAGCCGGGCCGCCGCCTGGTAGGTGGTGAAGTAGTCCCGTTCCACCCGGGCCACCAGCGCCCGCTCGATCCGGTCCAGCCGAGACAAGAATTCCGCGGCCAACCCACCGGGCACCACATCCGCCACCCCACCACCCGTCGCTTCGCACGTCATGGCATGTCACCTCACGAAGATAAATTTGCACATATATTCCCACTTTTAGGCGTCCGTGCCTCCTCGTCACAATTCAGCTCATGCCGGCACCCAGATGGCATGAGAGTGTTCTCCGTCCGCTGGGTCGATTGACCGGCCGGTTGTCCCGCCAGCCCCCTTATAGGGGCTGCTGGCGGGTCAATCCGGCGGGTCAAACAGACTGACCGGCTGGCCCGCCGGATTGACCCGTTGGATGGCCGACGGGTCAATCCCACCGTCCGCGTCGGGTCGCCGGTACGCCGGACGTTTCGTCACCGTTTTGCCGCCCCGACCGGATTTCACCTCCACCGCCTGCTCGACCAGCTTGCCGTCGTCCATCAGGCCGGCGACCGCCCGCTCGACCTTCACCCGTCCCATGCCGGCCGACTCACAGATGGCGTTCAATGTGGCGGCCGGGCGGGTCGCGTCAACAATGCCGTCAATGGCACGCAGCACCCTAGCCTGCTCGTGCTGCATGTCAGCCGCCGCCTTTTGCCCGGCTTTCACCTCCCGCTCGGCCGCCCCTTGAGCGGCGGCCTCCCTCGCCTCCCGGACGGTAGGCGTCCAACACCGACCGCCGAACCGCGCATCCATTACCCCCTCTTCGACATCCAGGTCATACAGTCCGCCGTGGCCGGCCGACCCGCCAACCCGCATCAGCAGTTCGTGGTGGCCGTCACTGCGGTACTTGGTGCGGCGGTTGAGGAGGAGGAACTGCCGGGCGAACTGCTCCAGCCCGGCGAACGCCAGGTGCGTCAATTCCATCGGCTGGACGGCCGGAAGCTTACGGTTGGCGTGGTGAGCCAGGATGAGCGTGATCCCGGCCTTGGCCAGCGTCTCGGCCACCAGCCGGAGGACGTTGCCGACCTCCATCATGTTCGTCGCGTCCACCAGCCCGAGACACAAGTAGAACGGGTCGAGCAGAATCACATCGGCCTGAACTCCGACAAGCACCTTAGCCAGCTCAAGCACCGACCGCATGTCGCTCAACACGGGTAAGGTGAACAGCCAGTGCAACGACCGGCCCAGCGACCCGAGGTCCAGCCCCTTGCTCCGGCACACCCGGTTGGCCGTCTCTTGCAGGGTGGACATGCCGGACTCGCCGGAGGCGATCACGACCCGGCGGCGGTGCGGCACCGCAAACGGCTCGTGGTTGAGGAACGGCGAGCCGGCGGCCAGCGACACCGCGGCGTCCACGAGCAGGCTCGTCTTGAGAGACTTGGACGGCCCGGCCACGGTGCCCGGCTGGCCCCGCACGAGGACGTGCTGGATGAGCCATTCCGGTCGGTAGTCGCCGGACGCGAACTTATCAGACGCGATCAGCTCGAAACGACAGGGGGCGTCGTCGGCAGCGCCTGGAACCGGGACAGCCGGGCGGACCAGGGTGCATTCCGGTGAGCTGAGCAGCAGCCGCTCAAATTCGCCACCGATCTCCGTCAGATCAGCCCCACCGTCACGCAGACGGGCGGCGATGTACTCGCGGCTGTCCTTGTGCCCCGCCGGTGAGAGAGTGACGCGAATCGGCCGCCCGAGCCGGCCGGCCAACTCGCTGGCCGATGCGCGCGGCCCGTCCAATCCGGGCCACCGCCCGTCCTCCTTCTGGTCCCGTTCGCCGACGAACACCAACTCTGTGTCATCCGGCAGCCCGGCGAGCAGGACGGCAAGTCCCTTCACCCCGCCCGTGTTGCTCGGCCGTCCGACAACGGGTAGTCCGGCAGCACTCATGGCCAGCACGTCCGTCGGCCCCTCAACAATGAACAGCACTCGTCGGGCCTCGGTCCGCTGCCGCCAGTCGCGGGTCAGAGTCAACCCCCGCCGCGAGCCGGTCAGACACTTCTTGACCGCCGGTCCGGGGTCGTGCGGCACGAGGCGGGTGCTGATCCCGCATACCGCTCCGATCCCGTCGTACTCCGGGAACGAGTAGGTGACTCCGCCCGGCCCTCCGCAAATGAAGCCCACTTCCAGAGCTGCTACGCACTCTACCGGCAACCCCAAGTGGTCGGCCAACCGCCGGGCATAGGTGTCGCTCATCCGGGCCGTGTAGGTCGCCACTCGCTTCGCCCAATTGGCGGGCCTAGTGGACTTTGCCCGTGAGGGGGCGGGCATGGCCGGCTTAGCAGGCTGGTCGCCGGTCGTCGGAACGAGCAGCCGCCGGTACAGGCCGAAGCCATCCGCGGCGGGCAAGTACACGCACTTCCACGCATCGGAGTTGAGCGAGCCGATGCGGCAACGGACGGCCCCGTCGTTCGTGGTCGAGCAGCCCCGGGTGTGCCCGCCGCAGACCAGGCATGCACGCTCCGGGCGGTCGTGCCGCACGCGAGTCGTGTTGTCCCTGTGCGCGAACATAATGATGATCCCGAGCGGATGACGCCCGAAGCGTGGAGCCAGCGATCCCAGGAAGGTTCCTCCTGGGTCGCAACGGGTTGAAGGTGACGAGCGGCGAGGCGAGTGATCGATAGGGGAAGTGTGCCGCACCTTGAGAGCGGCGCCGCGAACTTGCCCCGTGATTGCCGGCCGTTGATCGGTCGGGAAAGGTCGGAAAGGTCGGCTGCGGGTCGTGACGGTTCTACCGCTTGGTGGTCGGTCGCCCACGCTTCAGCCTGGCTAAATGAGGAGCCAAGTCCGGGATTGCTTCACGAAGTTCAGAGCGACGGTGTTTCGGCGAACCCATGCCCTCGGTAGCCGGCGGCTGGTGGGGCCAGTCCCGGACGACAGCTTCCAAGTAGAGGCGTTGCGCATCGGTCAGCCGATGCGAGTACGGCTCCGAGAACTGACCGTCCGGCAACATCAACCGCACCCGTCGTCCGTCGATCCGAATCGGACACTGCGGGGAAGGTGCATTTGGCGCCGGGAGGTTAGCGCAGATGGCGTCGGCCAATGACCGCAGTTCCGGCCCGAGCGGTTCTGGTTGCAGCCGGGATGCGCTGGAGCGCTCCCGTGGTAGTCCGTGCGCGGCTCGGGCCTCCCGCCGACGCAGAAGACTGTTCACCCGCTGCTCGACATCCCTGGCCGGACGCGCCAGTTGGTAAGCCTCCTCAGACTCGTAGTGCGACCCGCTTGGCAGAACAGCGGCAAGCCAGGACCGGGCCGCGCTCACCCGCTCGGCCAACGCTTGATACTGTTGGTGAGTGGCCAACCGACGCTTGCCGTTTCGGGCGTGCAGCAGGCGGGACAGTGATCGCTCTGCCAACCGCGTGCTGCGATACCGTGTGAGGAGCAGTTGGGAAACCTCGTCGGGGTAGTTCCCCGATCCGCTCACCCGAGTCCAATCATCCTCGATATCCGCCAGCCGCCGGAGTCGCTCCGCTACGGCAACGCCTCGTAGACCCAGCCGTTCCATTCTCGCTCCTCCGGTCCGCTTCACCGCAAACATCGGCATGAGAGGAACCTGGAAATTGACTCGGGTCGGCAGCTTTAGCGGCGGCCCGGGGGTTGGGTTAAATGTCCGCGCAAGGTCAATCGACACAACGTCATGGGAACAAGTCACTTCGGGATAAAGAACAGCAACCCCGCGATCACCTGGCGGGTGCTGACTTACCTACACAGTGGGATGGGTCTGCGTCGCAGTAGCTCGAACTCCACTCCTGCGCAGCGCCGGAGGGTTACGTCAACACTGCTCGGCAGGTCGCTTGGCGAGCAGCGAAGACACCGCACATGGGTCGAAAAACGGCGATAGGGTTCGCTACCGACCTGTCCATACACTACGGAAACCGTCAGAATGCCGCAGGCCATCGGCTACGGAATCACACGCCGGTGATTCTTGCCGTCGTACTTCTGGGCTGAACCGGGAACTGCTGGGGAGGGCGCCGCCGTATGTCTTTCGCCAGTTTCACCGAACTGTTCCGACAGGCGACGGGAAACCCGAATCCGTTCCCGTACCAACTGCGGTTCGCGGAAGCGGACGAACTCCCTGAACTCGTTCACGCACCGACCGGCGCGGGGAAGACCGCAACCGCCGTTCTGGGCTGGCTGTGGCGCTACCTCTTCTCGGGCAAGCCGACGCCACGCCGGTTGGTGTACTGCCTGCCCATGCGCGTTCTCGTCGAACAGACACGGGACGAAGCCCGGAAGTGGCTGGACAACCTCGGTCTGTCTGACAAGGTTGCCGTCCACGTTCTGATGGGCGGGGAAGACGCGGACGAGTGGGACATCGACCCGGAGAAGCCGGCCATTCTTATCGGGACGCAAGACATGATCTTGTCCCGAGCGCTGAACCGCGGGTACGGCATGGGCCGGTTCCGCTGGCCGATGCACTACGGGCTGATAAACAATGACGCCCTTTGGGTTCTCGACGAAATCCAGTTGATGGGAACGGGGCTGGCGACCTCCACCCAGCTTCAGGCATTCCGCGAAGCGCTGGGCGTGTACGGCACCACGAAAACCGTCTGGATGTCTGCGACGCTGCTCCCGCGATGGCTCGCCTCCGTCGATTACCGCGAGCGGATTGAACCCGCGTTGCGGCTGAATACCCTCGCTCTGGACCCGGATACGGACTATCGAGCCGACGGACTTCGGGAGCGCTGGGAGGCGAAGAAACCGATCCGTCGTGCCGTGCTGGTCCGGGGTAACGAGCCGCAGGGGCAAACCGAGTCGCCCGCCACCGACGAAGTGGCTTTCACTGCCGACGAGCCTGCCAGGGTGGCCGAGTTCGTGAGAGCGAAACACCAGCCGGGTTCGCTCACGCTCGTGATCGTGAACACCGTGGACCGCTGCCGGACACTGTTCGAGGCGATCCGCGCGAGCTATTCGCCGAAGCCGCGGAGTCGCGGCAAGACTGCGACGCAGAGCGTGCCAGCGGCGTCCCCCGACCTGAAGTTGATCCACTCCCGGTTCCGCCCGAACGAACGAAAAGAGTGGCGCGACTGGCTGATGCAGGACGCGAACACGTTGCGTGCCCAGTTTCCGCTCGGGCGCATCGTCGTCTCGACGCAAGTTGTAGAAGCGGGCGTTGACTTGTCCGCTCGGAGGCTGATAACCGAACTGGCCCCGTGGCCGAGTCTGGTTCAACGCTTCGGCCGCTGCAACCGGCGCGGCGAGTTTCCCGGCAATAGCGGCACCGACCCGGCGCAGGTGTTCTGGATCGACGTGCCGACCCCGGACGAGAAGAAGGCCGCGCCCTACTCGAAGGACGAACTCGACGAGGCGCGAGCGCGCATCAGTTCAGAAACCGACGTTGGGCTGAAGGCCCTCACCGACTTCTTCGACAAGCTGACGGGCGAGGAGCGCGACCGGCTGTTCCCGTTCGACCCGCCGCATGTCATCCGCCGGAAGGACTTCATCGACCTGTTCGACACCACGCCCGACCTTGCCGGGAATGACATCGACGTGTCCCGCTTCATCCGCGACGGGGACGAAATCGACGTGCAGGCGTTTTGGCGCGACGCCCCGCCGCCGAAAGGAGAACTCGCGGCATCCGAAGCCCGTCGCCTCGCTCCAGTGCGGGAGGAGCTATGCACGATCAAGATCGGCGACTTCCGGGAGTTCCTCGAAGACCACCCTGCGCACCGATGGGATTCTCTCGCCTCTGAGTGGGTCAGGGCGGAAGCGGCCAACGTCTACCCCGGGCAAGTGTACTGGATCGCAACGGCCGAGGGCGGGTACGACAAGCAGTTGGGTTGGAAGCCGAACGCGGATTGGTCGGTCGATCTCTGGCTGCGCGACCCGGCGACGGAGAGGGAGCTAGCGACAACGGAGGAACCCGGGTACGACACGGACCTTCTCTCGCTGTACGGTTGGCAGTCAATCGCCGAACACACCGACGACGTGCTGGAAACGCTTGTCACGGTTCTGGACGAACTGAACATTGCTGGGCTTCCGCGTGAGTCGCTGTCTCTCGCGGTTCGCTGGCATGATTGGGGGAAGGCTCATTCCGTGTTCCAAGATGCTATCCGCGACCAAACCCAAACGGCAGGAGAAGAACGACCTGAGCAGCGGGCCGGAAAGCGGGATGTGGCGAAGGCACCGAAGGGGTTCTGGCAGCGGTACGAGCGGAAGCACTTTCGCCATGAACTCGCGTCCGCACTCGGAGTGCTGACACTGTTGAAACGCGGTCAGCTACCGGAGGACTGGCAGACGCTCGACGCACACCAAACGAGTCTCGCCCTGTATCTCATGGTGGCCCACCACGGCAAGGTCCGGCTGTCGATTCGGTCGATGCCCGACGAGCGCACGCCTGACACGGCGGGAGCGCTGTTCGCCCGCGGCGTGTGGGAAGGTGATCCGTTACCGGCAGTCGATCTTGGCGGGGGTGTCACAGCGCCGGCCGTAGCCGCTCTCGACCTCACGCCGATGCTGCTGGGACTGGTGGACGGTCAGCCGAGTTGGGCCGAGCGCGTGCTGGGATTGCGCAACGGTAAGGAACTCGGCCCGTTCCGGCTCGCGTACTTGGAAGCGCTGATCCGTGCCGCAGACATGCGGGCGAGCAAGGCCGCCGATGAACGGGCGAAAGCGCCGAAGGGGGACGAGCCATGAACGAACCGTTGTCGCTCGATGGCTGCACGCCCGAGCCGCTCATGGGCTACTTGAAGGCGCTGGGAGTGCTACGGCTCGTCAGTGAACAGAAAGACCCTGAAGCGCGCGGCTTCTGGGCAGACGGCGTGTTCAAGCTAACCACTAGCCTCGACCGCGGCGGGCTGGTCGCCTTCTTCCGCGACGAGTACAAGCCGACGGCGCTTCTGGCTCCGTGGAACAGCGGATCGGGGTTTTACATCAAACTCGATCTCGATCAACTGTTGAAAAGCGGGGGAAGCGATGTCGTTTTCAAGTCCCGCGACGTTGTGGATGCGATCAACGCGATTGAGTCTTCAGACACCGAACGCCTTGCCACCTATCGAAGGCAGATTCGCCAAACGAAACAAGCTCTGGGCCAACTCGCCGAGCGGGTGAACTTCGCAACCGCGCTGGCAAAGCCGCTACACATGTGGACGGTGGCGAAATTCAAGTCGGACCAGAAGAACGCGAAGGATGACGCAACCAAAGTCCTGAATGCGATGATGTTGTTCCGTTCCGGGGAGGAGACGTTCTCGATTGGGAAGGATGCGAAGGACAAGTTTGTTTCCGACCTCCGCGGGAAGGTACTTACCGATGATGGGCTTTTCTGGCTCGACGCGGCGCTCGCAATGCGCACCGGCCAGAAGAAGAACCGGACAGAATCACCCACGCTCGGCAGCGGCGGCAACATCGGGAATAGCGACTTCTCAGCCCGGTTCGCTCAACTGCTGCCCGAAGTGATGCCGCTACGGGGCGGCGACCCAGTGCCGGCCGGTTCGGAGGCTTGGTTAACAGCGGCCCTCTTTGGCACTCCCGCCCCGCAGTTGGGGAAGGTGAGTGTCGATCAGTTCGACCCCGGTAAGGCCGGGGGAGCGAATGGGACGCAGGGGATGGAAGCCGCACCGACGCTCAACCCGTGGGATTACCTTTTGATGATGGAAGGTGCGATTGCCCTGGCCGGCAACACATCGCGCCGCCTCGGTGCAGGACGCGCCGGAGCGACTTTTCCGTTCGTTGTGGAGAGTTCATCGGCGGGACATGGTTCGGTCGGAAGTGACAAGACACGGGGCGAAGCGTGGTTGCCGCTCTGGACATCACCCACGATCTACGGCGAAGTGAAACTACTGCTGAGTGAGGGACGGGCGGAGGTCGGTCGAGTCCGCGCGCGGTCGGGTCTAACCTTCGCCCAGGCAGTCGCCGGGCTTGGGGTTGACCGCGGCATCCGGTCGTTTGTGCGGTACGAGTTCCAAGAACGTCTTGGTCAGAGTTACATTGCGACACCCGTCGGCCGGTTCGATGTCCCGAATGCACCAATCGACGGCATCGAACTCGTTCGCGCGCTAAATCCGCTCATCAACTCGCTTCAGATGGCGGCCGACGACAACGCACCGGCACGATTCTCAACGGCGGTGCGCCGGATCGAGGCGGCGGTGTTCGACTTCTGCAAGTACGGCGGCAAGGCAAGGCTCACAGCAATCCTCGCCGCATTCGGTAGAGCTGAGCGAGAGCTGGCGGTTGGAGACATGAAACCAGAGAAGCGGCGCATACGCCGACCGCTGGCGGGGTTGCCGGCTGGCTGGCTGAAGGCCGCGAACGACGGGTCAGCCGAGTTTAGCTTGGCGCGGGGTGTCGCCTTCCTGCACATCGGACTCAAAGGAACCGGCCCAGCTCGTCAGTACATCGAGCCGGTGAATTACAACCCCAAGTTTCGCTCATGGGCGTGGGGCGAACGAGGCGGGCACGTCGTTTGGGGCAGTGGTGATCTCGCCCGCAACCTCAGCGCTGTTGTCGTGCGCCGGTTGATGGACTCCGAGAAAAACGGCGAACCGACCCCGCCGTTCGGCAGTTCGTTCCCGGTCACACTCCCAGACATCAGTGCGTTCGTTAACAGCGAGACTGATGACGACAAGCTCGAAGACCTCCTCTGGGGGCTTTCGCTGATCGACCACGGTCAGGAGTGGGAACTGCCAGCATTGTGCGGGCGGGCGGAACTGCCTCGCGCCTACGCACTCACCAAGCTGACTCTGTTGCCGCGCTCTATCGATTGGGGGCCATCCCCGGTTACGGTGAAGCCCGAACCGGCAATCGCGGCCAAGCTCCGCGCAGGCGATGTGCAGGGCGCGTGCGAAGTCGCGCTTCGTCGGCTTCGGGCGTCAGGTTTCAGCCCAATCGGTGGGTTCCTAGCTGATGGTTCCCGCCGTGACATCGATTGGGCGAGCGGCGGGGTACCACCAGAGCGTCTGCTCGCGGCACTACTGTTCCCGATCCCCGACTTTGCCGTGAACCAACTGGCCGACCTTGTCCTTCGCCGCCCGGCGGCGTCAACCCTCGTGTAAAGGAGCATTGCCCGTGGCCGACCCATTCGAGAAGCTCAAGGACGCCCCGCGCCTGCTGATGGAAGCCCGGCTCAAGCCGCTTCAAGGCCAGCGCTTCCAGCCGACCGGGTTCGCCGACCTCGGCCCGGCTCGCTTCAAGGCGTATTGGAACGACGGCCCGACGGAGATGCTGCTTGTCGAATCGCCGCAGTCGGTGGCGAATCGGCTCGAAACGGTCTGCTGGGACAAGGTGAACGGGAAGCTCGTCCCCGAACTCGACGGGATGCCCTACGTCCAAGTGACCCGACCGGACAAGACGCACCTAACGAACTCGATCCTCGAAGCCCACCGCC
This sequence comes from Fimbriiglobus sp., assembly GCA_043787415.1. Classification (GTDB taxonomy): domain Bacteria; phylum Planctomycetota; class Planctomycetia; order Gemmatales; family Gemmataceae; genus JAXMAZ01. The sequence goes on from JAYVUZ010000237.1 coordinate 12,684, forward strand.
TGAACTCGCCGTACATCCTCGAAGGCAAGAACGACACCGTTCTGAAGATGCTCAAAACGGATGTTGCGGGGATGGAGAAGGGGCCGGTTGATATCGGCAAGCTCGCCGGGACGGTGTTCAAGTACGACGCGAACGCCGTCCTACACGGCGTCTTCCTTGCGAAGTCGGAACTCGCCGGCGGGCGGTTGCGGATGCCGCGTCTGGTGTCCGGCTTCATCGAGGCGGCCGACGTGCAGGACGCGGCCAGCGGCGGGGTGAAGAACGATCACGTTGACCCGTCTGGCGACACGGCGCGGGGATTCGGCAACGTACCGTTCCACCGTTCCGAGTTCACCGCGAAGCAACTTGTCGCTTACTTCAACCTCGACCTGTCGCAGCTCCGCGGTTACGGCCTGGGTAGCAACGCCGAGACGTTCCTCACCGCGCTGGCGCTGTTCAAGATTCGGCGGTTCCTGAAGTCGGGCCTTCGGCTGCGGACTGCCTGTGACCTCGACCTTGACGGGGAACTGAAGGTCACACGCCCGGACGGCTTCGCGGTACCCGACGAGAAGGCACTGGCCGGGCTTTTGAAGGACTCGCTCGCGTCCTGCAAGAAGGAGAAGTTGTTCGCCGACCCGGTAGTAACGACGGTCGTCTACGAAGAGAAGAAGAGCGGCAAAGGCAAGACCGCTGAAACCGACGCTGCCGGGGAGGAGTGAGCCGTGCCCGTGATCGTCGCTCTCTGTTTCCCCGGTGGGCAATTCCACGCGACCCCGTGGGGCCACCACGTCAACGAAGCGCTCCCGGAGTGGCCGCCGTCACCTTGGCGGTTCCTCCGCGCGCTCGTCGCCGTGTGGAAGCGGAAGCTCTCGACGCGGCTGACGCTCTGTGAAGTCGAGCCAGTGTTGGCGGAACTGGCGAGATCGCACCCAGCGTTCTACTTACCCCCAGCAACGCTCGGTCACACGCGCCACTACATGCCACTTGGTTCGACCGACGAGACCAAGCGGACCAAAGTGTTCGACGCATTCATTTCCCTCCCGCGTGACACGGAGGTTCTGTTCCACTGGTCCGATGCGAACCTGACCGACGAGGGGAAGCAAACCCTGTCCCTGCTGCTCTCCCAACTCGGCTACTTCGGGCGCGCCGAATCGTGGTGCGCCGCTCGGTTGCTTGCGGACTTCGACGCAGCGCGGCTGAACTCCGTGCCCGGGTCGGCTGTGGGTCAGGAGTCGGTTCGTGTGCTGGCGGCCGACCCGGAATCGTGGAACGGGTGGAGCTTCAAGGACCGGAAGATTGTGCCGCCCGACCCGAAATGGAACCTGCTTGCCGAGACGGCCGACTTGCATCTCGAACGATGGAGCGACCCGCCCGGATCAAAGTGGGTGACGTACTCGCGGCCAACCAACTGCTTCGCCCCGCGCCCCGCGCCGCGGCCGGTTTCGCCGGGTGATGCGAAAACGGCATTCGTCGCCGCCCGCTTCGTGCTGGATGTGGCCGAGGGGCGTCGTCCGCTCCCGCTCGTCACCGAGACGTTGCCGCTCGCCGAAGAGGTCCGTCGGCAACTCGGCTGGAAGTACGGCCACATCATCCGCGGTCGGAACAAGGACATCGAGTTTGCAAAGGACGACCCGCGGCAGTTTTCCCCGATCCTTCACGGCAAGGACGAGTACGGCGACCCAGCGCGGTCGCACGACCACGCTTTCTATCTTCCCAGCGACGAGGACCGCGACGGCCGGATCGATCACGTCACTGTGTACGCTGCGGGCCACTTCTCCCGTGACGATGTCGCTGCGTTGGACCGGTTGCGGACGCTCTCCTTCGGTAAAGAGGCTGAAGCCGAAGTGGACGCCAACGGAACTCGGAGCCGGCGGCCGACTCACCGTCTGTTACTGACTGGCCTGCTCGGCCAGCGCGAAGCAACCCGCCTTCTCGCCGCCGGCCCAGCCGCCGTTTGGGAGTCGGCGACGCCTTACATCGCGTTCCGCCACTTGAAGCGGCGCGGCCAGAAGCGCGACCACCGTGACTTCATCCCGCCGGAAGCCATGCCGGAGTTCATGGTTCATGTCCTCGGCGAAGACCTGAGCCAGCGCGGCGACCTCGCCCATCTGCCCAAACCCGTCGTCGAATACCTTCCCGACCCGCTTTCGGCGCTGGGCTGGCGGTATCGCAGCCTTCAGTTCCGCAGGGCACGAAATCGGCCCGGCGATGACGGATATAGCCGGCCGTTCGGCGCGTTCCGACTGACATTCCCGGAACCCGTGCGCGGCCCGATCTGCCTCGGGTACGCTAGCCACTTCGGGATGGGCATGTTCCGGCCCGAGAGTCCTGACTGACGCAACCAACTCCTCGGTTGGCGATCCCCCAGCAGAGCCGCCGAGAATGTGAACGTGACCAGCGCCAAGGACAGGATACGGTCGAGCATGACCTCTTGACCATTCGCCAGAAGGCAGCCAATCACCGAAGAGGGTAACGACCCTTGTCAACTCCCCGCATGGCGGGTTGGTGCGCAGGAATGACAAAGATTGATCCGGCGACGCTTGACGCGATTGCACACTGGCACGGTAGCACTGCCAGCATGAATGCCTTGAGCCAGTTCAGCCAGCCGACTTGATGATTCGGCATAGTGATCCGGCCCCGAGCCGTTCGACCAGATACGACAAGCCGGTCAAGGCGTGGGCGTCGAACGCCGACGGCGAGGCCGCATGCGCTTTGCGGCGAAGTTGTGCCCGGTGGGCGGCAACTATGCCGGGGGCAACGTCCACCCCAGCACTCATGAGAATGTAAGTTCGGAGTTGCTCGGTCGAACCAGCCGGAATGGTGGCCAGCGCTTGGCGGACAAGCCCGGCTATGCTCCACGAAGGCAGTTCGTCGCGGGCGACATCCGCTGGCATAGCGGCAGCCGACCGCACGACCTGCTCCCGCCGGACGTGTTTGCGGACGCCGGCCGGGTCTGCGGCCACGGCTGACACCAGCGCGGTGAGGATGTCGCGTCCTTCGGGCGGGAGGGACCGGACCAGCGACACGAAGTCGGCCACAGCGTTGCCCAGCCGCCCCGGTCGGCGGGCTGCTCGGCGACCTCCGCGAATGGTCGGCAGGCCGGTCACGACAACCTATTGTCGAGGGAGTGAAGGCGCCATCAATATCCAAACAATCGTTATGATCACCGTGCCACTGAAATGCTGGGCGTTAAAAATTCTGGGCAAGGAACCTCAGCATTCGGAACTTGGCGTTGGGGGCCTGGTACCCGGCCTGGACCCGCCCAGTTACGTCTACCCCATCGTAAGCGTGAGCTATGCCCTCGGCATGTGGCCCGCACTTTCGCACATTGCCGACAACCGGCTTGCGGCTTGCGCATCCGACCAGATCGGCGCACTCGGTCCTTGATCGATCAACCGCTGCCTCCTCGCAGCGTTGCTCAGGGCCGAAAGCCAAATGCTCAGACAAGACTACCCCACCCATTCCAGGGGCCGATATGCTAGCCCCATCGCCCGCCACGGATGGCACCCATACACCCAACCACTCGCCTCCCGGACGGCCCGCAAGTGGCCACCACGATGCTGGCCTTCGTGACGGCCTGTGCTTGGTGTGGCTCGCACCGAGACACGGTCGGCGATTGGCGCCCTCCCGAGCCGTCCCCCGACCGTACTGTGACCGTCACGCATGGCATCTGCCCGCCCTGCTACGACGGGGTAATAGCACAGATGTCCGGCTGAGCGATCAGACTGCTCAGCATACCGATTGTGCGAGTCTGGTCACGAGCAACGTGGCTCAATGCGACCGCAACAAAGTTAGGAATTCGTTAGGAAAATGCACAAGGGGTTCACGGTGATCAGCCGCAAACCCCTTGTAAACAAGCAGTTACTGTAATTCGGGAACTAGGATTCGAACCTAGACTAAGTGAGTCAGAGTCACTCGTGCTACCGTTACACCATTCCCGAGTGTACACCGGATTATAACGGCGCCGGCCCATCATTGACAAGACCAGCCGGCCGCACCGGAGGTTCGCCGACCCCTTGCACCGTCAACCCCTCCAGCGTCTTCAGCCAGCAGTCGAAGTGCGGGCAGGCCGACCGGATGGTTGGCAGCCCGATCGCCGCGGCCAGTTCCGGACCGTCGGCAAGCTTGCCGTACCGAGGGAACTCTGTCTTGATCCGCCGTGACGGGCAGGTGTCGTACGAGTCGTTGACGAGTTCCGGGCCGCCGGCTTTCGCCACCGCCTCGGCCAGTGTGGCAATACCCTTGCCCGGGTTGTCGTAAAGCAGCGCGAACTCGTCCGGCCGGCTCAGCAACACCGCCTCGTACTCATGGAGTTGGATGTGCGGGATGAAGCGGCGGTCGCCCACGTCGGCCGCGAACCGCTCCTCCAGATGACGGACCCGTTGGTAGACACCGGGCTGCTGTGCCTCACGGTCGTCGCGGCCGGGGAAGTCGTCGTACAGGGCGTACAGGTCGAACAGGGTGGTGAACCGGATGTCGGCATGGGCATCCTGTTTGAGCAGCCGCCTGAGGTCGTTTCGCATAACCGGGTACGAGCGCCCGCCGCCGCAAACCACCCGCCCGCCGGAGCGACCGCTGGCGGCCAGCACCGCACCCATAACCATGACCCCGAAGCCGGCCAAGTGCGGCTTGAGTACCAGAGCGACGAACGCCTGTTCGGTCTGCCCCTCGACGTAGTAGCACAGCCGTATCACGTCAGTACGGCCCCCCGCCGAACACGTTCCGCTGCCACAGGTCGCTCAGCGAGAACTCGCCGTCCCGCCACTCGTTCAGCCGCTCCGGATCGAGCCGCTCAAACACGCTGGCCCCGTCCCGGCGGTTGACCGTCACCACGTCGGCCGGGTCGAAGTGGTCGAGCAGCACGGCCGACTGGGTGGCCACCAACACCCGGGTCCGGGCCGACGCCCCCTTGAGCAGGTCGGCCAGTACCCCCAGTGCGGCCGGGTGCAGGCCGAGTTCCGGCTCGTCCAGCAGGACGAGGGCCGGCAAATCCTCGTCCGGCTGGAGCAGCAACGTCGCCAGGGCCATGAACCGGATGGTGCCGTCGGACAACTGGTGCGGGCCGAACACGTACTCGCGGCCGACCGCTTTCCACTCGAGCAGGAGGTCCAAGGGCCGGAGCCGGAGCGGTTCCACGGCGAAGTCGTCGAAATCGGGCAGGACCGCTCGGACCGCCGCCCGGATGCGTCGGTAGAGCGTCGGGTACCGCTCGCGGTACAGGTACAGCATGGCGGCGAGGTTGCCGGCGTCGCCTTCTAGGCGATTATTCAGGTTGACCCGACCGGCTTGGCGAAAGCCTGCCGCCGGCCCGGCGTCGTGGAAGTGGTAGACCCGGCAGTGTGCCAGACCGGCCCGGATCGGCTTCACGACCCATGCTGCCTCGGGAGACGGTTTCACGAGTTCGGACTCCTGATAACCACCCCCGAATAGTCCTTCGGCGTACAGTCCATGAGTGGGGCCGGCCGGCCGACCTGCCCGCTCGGCCTCAAACACTAGCCCTTCCGGCCGACCGGGTATCCACGACGCGGCGTAACTGTACTGCTCCCCGGCAGCTCGAACTCGCAGGTCGCAAGTCACCCGCGGTGTGGTCTTCGACCCGAAGTGGAGGAGTGATTCCGGGCCGCCGGTCGACCCAACGAACACCTGAAACCGGCCGTCCGCTAGTGCGTTCAGTAGCCGGAAAAACTCGATCAGGTTCGACTTGCCGGCCCCGTTGCCGCCGACCAGCACGGTCAACGGCCGCAACTCCAGGTCGAGTTCGCGGATCGACTTCCAGCCGCTCAGCCGTAGCCGCTCGAACTGGACATCCATCGGTCGAACCCCCGGCGACTGTGCCATTCTACCACATCCGTCACACGATCACCCTTCGCACCTCCGTCTGGAGGTCGCCGCCGGTGACATGCACCCCGCCGGCCGCGTCCACGTACACGTTCACCTCGCTCCGCACCCCGAACGCCGGCAGGTAGATGCCCGGCTCGATGCTGAAGCACGTCCGCCGCATCACCTGGCGTTCCTCCCGCGTCTCAAGCCCGTCCATGTGACAGCCGTTGCCGTGCGTCTCCTGGCCGATGTTGTGGCCCGTCCGGTGGACGAAGTATTCGCCGTACCCGGCCGTCTCGATCACCTCCCGCGTCGCGGCGTCCACCTGCCAGCCTTGCAGCGGCTCGTTCGCCGCGAACGCCCGCCGCACTCGGGCGATGCCGGCGTCCCGGGCGGCGGCCACCACATGGAAGACTTTGTTGATCTCGTCCGGCACGTCCTCGCCGACGAAGCCGACCCGGGTCAGGTCGCTGTACACCGCCCGCGGCTGGTCTAGCTTGGCCCACAGGTCGATCAGCACGAAGCTGCCGGGGCCGATCTTGGCGTCGGTTGCCGGCGTCGGCGAGTAGTGCGGGTCGCCGCTGTGCGGCCCCTCGCCGACGATCGGCGGCGAGTACGTCGTCATGCCCGTGTCGGCGAAGTGTTTCAGGATGCGGGCCTGCACCGCGCACTCGGTGACGAAGCCGTGCCGGCGGATTTCGTCGGCGATGAACGCCCAGGCCACCCCGTAAGCGGCGTCGGTGTGGGTGGCGGCGTCCTGGTGCATCCGCCACTGGTCGTCGTCCCAGGTGGCCTCGAACTGCTGGATCAGGTCGCCGCTGCTAACGGGTTCTACCCCGCAGCCGCGGACCAGCTCGACCGTCCCGGCGTCCACCCGGCCGATGTACATGTTGCCGTTGCGGGGGCTGTACTCCATCGCCACCCGCTTGACCCCGGCCAGCAGGTGCGCCAGGCCGGCCTCGAACTGCTGCCAGCTCAGGTAGACGGTCTTGTCGCCGCCCGGCAGGTGGTCGAGGGCCGCCGACTCGATGCGGTGGACGAGCTTCTTCGGCTGGCCGGTGGCGGGGACGTAGTACGCCCAGCGGCGGCTACGGTGGGCGTCGGCGGTGCCGGCGACGCGAGCGGCCAGCACGTTCTGGCCGCGGAAGTCGTACAGCAGCCAGCCGTCGAGCTGCTGGTCCCGCAGGGCGGCCTGGACGGCGGGCAGGTCGAACATGGCGGCGGCCTCCGGGGCGGGTGCGGTAGAACTATGTCGGAGGCGGCGTCTTGGCGAGCGGCCGGCGTAAGCCGGTCCGGGCTGAGGGGCGCGGTGTGCCCGCCGTTTCACCCCCCAGCCCGGACCGGCTTACGCCGGCCGCTCGCCGGGGCGACTGATGGCGGCACGGGGTTTTCGCTTCCCCCGGGCAACCGGGGCGGTTACACAATCTTCATGCACACCCCACCGCCCCCCCCCGCCCCGACCCCGCTCGCCTGGCGGGCCGCCCTGGCCGCCGGCGTCGTCGGGCTGACCACCGCCGCCTACCTGCTGGCCCCGGTCATCGGCACCCGCGGGCAGGCTGGGTGCGGGGTGGTGGCCCTCATCGCCCTGGTGGCGGTGTTCAGCCACAACCTGCGGGCGGTGCGGCGGCGGACGCTAGTCGGCGGCGTCCTGCTCCAGTTCGTGCTGGCCGGGCTGGTCATCTACGTCCCGCCGGTGCGGGCGGCTGTGGACGTGCTGGCCCAGGGGGTGGCCCGCATCCTCGACTTCTCGGCCGAGGGCGGCAAGTTCGTGTTCGGCGACCTGGCCGAGAGCGGGCCGGGCAAGCCGTTCCACTTCGCCTTCGTGGTGCTGCCGCCCATCATCTTCGTGTCCGGCCTGTTCAGCCTGCTGTACTACTTCGGCGTCCTCCAGCTCGTCGTCCGGGGCATGTCATGGGTGATGGTGCGGCTGCTCGGCACCAGCGGGGCGGAAACCCTGTCCGTCTCCGCGAACGTGTTCATGGGCCAGACCGAGGCCCCGCTCATCGTCAAACCCTACGTGCCGCGGATGACCCAGTCGGAGCTGCTCGCCCTCATGGCCAGCGGCATGGCCCACGTCAGCGGCGGGATGATGGCCGTGTACATCGGGTACGCCCAGGGGTACTTCGGCGGGGACCGCGACCAGGCGGCGGCGGCCATCCTCACCACCTGCGTCATGGCCTGCCCGTGCAGCCTGTACCTGGCCAAGCTGCTGCTGCCCGAGACGGAGGTGCCGGAGACGCTCGGCACCGCCCCGGCGGTGGTCGGCAAGGCCCACGTCAACCCCATCGACGCCCTGGCGTCCGGCATCTCGGACGGGCTGAAGCTGGCCCTCAACGTGGCCGCCATGCTCATCGGCTTCCTGGCCATGATCGCCCTGATTAACGCCGTCATCGGCTGGTCGGCCCCCGGCTGGACGTTGGAGAAGCTGCTCGGCATCGCCTTCCGCCCGCTGGCCGTGCTGATCGGGGTGGACCCGGCCGACGCCGGTAAGGTGGGCCAACTGCTCGGCATCAAGCTGGTGGCCAACGAGCACGTGGCGTTCGTGGCCATGACCAAGCAGCCGGAGTACGCCGACCTGGCCCTGCGGTCCAAGACGCTGGCCGTGTACGCCCTGACGGGGTTCGCCAACTTCTCGTCAGTGGGCATCCAGCTCGGCGGCATCGGGGCGATGGCCGAGGGCCGGCGGGCCGACCTGGCCCGGCTCGGGATGCGGGCGCTGTTCGTCGGGTTCGTAGCCACCCTGGTGAACGCGGCCGTGGCCGGGCTACTGCTGTAGTCGGCGGAAACCCGCCGCCCGCCACGCATTCCGGTGCTACGCTTCGGGTGGACTCTCCGGCCCCCCCGCCGAGCCGCCGCCCCATGCCGTCCGCCGTCATCCCGATGCCTGGCCCCCGGACCCCGGCCGACCTCCGCCGCAAGGCCGTCGCCCGGCTGGCCGAGAAGTTCGACCCGGTCCGCCTGCGGCACAAGCCGCTGTCGCTGGTGCGGGCCGACGCCCGCCGCCAGGCCGACCAGTTCCTCGACGCCGAGTCCCCCGCCCTCACCCGCGCCGAGCGGGAGCGGCTGGCCGAGGACGTGGTGGCCACCCTGCCGGGGGCCGGCCCGCTGGAGGAGCTGTTCCGGGACGAGGCGGTGGCCGAAATCCTGGTCCTCGGGCCGACCGCCGTGATCGTGTACAAGGGCGGGGCGTGGGTGCCGACCAGTGCCCGGTTCCGGGACGCCGACCAGTTGCGGATCGTGGTCGGCCGGTACGCCGAGGTGGGCGAGCCGACCGTGCCGGGGCTGACGGCCAGCGGGGCGGTGGACGTGCGGCTGGCGGGCGGGTTTCGGCTGCTGGCGGTGATGCCGCCGGCGGTGCTGGAGGTGCCGCCGACGCTGCACCTGACCCGCTGCGCCGCCGCCCCCCCCCCGGGCGGCCGGTCGGAGGTGATCCCGGTGACGGCCACGGCGGGCGGCAGCCGGGCCGGGTCGGGGATCATCCCGCGGTCGGTGCTGCCGCGGACCGCCCGGCCGACCCCGCCGCCGGACCCGCACCACGGGCCGGAGGTGGTGAGCCTGGCGGCGTCGGCCCCGCCGGCGGCGGTCGCCGGCGGGTCGATGAGCGGGTCGATGAGCGGGTCGATGAGTGGCCCGCCGTCCAGCCGGGTCGCGGTCGCAAGTCCGCCGAGCGACCCGTTCGCCAAGTTCAAGCAGCGGATGACCGAGAAGATCATCATGCGGCTGGCGTCGGCCGGGGTACACGACCTGAACCAGGTGCCGCTGCCGGAGCTGCGGAAGTTCATCACCCTGGCGGTGGGCGAGTACTGCCAGCAGGAGGGGGTGGAGTCGGACCCGGAGTTCCAGCAGCGGCTGGGGCTGGAGATTCTGGCGGCGATGAACCGCTGACCGATCGTCTCGGGTCGCAGCCCGAACCGCACGCGAGACAAAAGCCTTGCTCGCGCTTCGGGCTGCGACCCGAGAACCTACCGGGCCACCTTCTTCCGGCCCATGGCGTGGGTGGCGTTGCCGTAGGCCAGCTCGGCCCCCTCCATCACCGTCTCGGACAGGGTGGGGTGCGGGTGGATGGTCTCCATGAGGTCCCGGGCCACCGCCCCCATCTCGATGGCCAGCACCCCCTCGGCGATCAGCTCGCCGGCCCCGCCGCCGACGATGCCCACCCCCAGCACCCGCTTGCTCTCCGGGTCCACCAGCAGCTTGGTCAGCCCGTTGGTCAGTTGCAGGGCCACCGCCCGGCCGCTGGCCGCCCACGGGAACTTGAGCACGTCGTGCGGCACGTTCAAAGCCTTCGCATCCTTCTCGGTCAGCCCGGCCCAGGCGATCTCCGGGTCGGTGTAAATCACCGCCGGGATGGCCCGCGGGTCCCACTCGGCCGGCTCCCCGAGGATGGCCTCGACCGCCACCCGGGCCTCGGCCGTCGCCTTGTGAGCCAGCCCCGGCTCGCCGGCCACGTCGCCGACGGCGCTGATGTGCGGCACGCTCGTCCGCCGGCGGCCGTCCACGGGGAGGAACCCCCGCTCGTCCAGCTTCAGCCCGGCTTTATTCAGCCCCAGGTTCTCGGTGTACGGCCGCCGGCCGACCGACACCAGCACCCGGTCGAACAGCAGCTCGGCGGGCACGTCCTTGCCCTCCAGCACCGCCACTACGCCGTCGGCCTGCGGCTTCAGGGCGGCCACCTTCGTGTTCAGGTAGATGGCCTCGAAGTCGGCCCGCAGCACCTTTTCCAGCGGGGCCACGAGATCGCGGTCGGCCATCGCCAGGATGCTGTCCAGGGCTTCCACGACCGTCACCTTCGTGCCGAGGGCGGCGTACACGCTGCCGATCTCCAGCCCGATGTACCCGCCGCCGATGACCAGCAGCCGCTTCGGCACGTCCGGCAGCAGTAGCGCCCCGGTGCTGTCCATGATGCGGTCGTCGCCGAGCTGGAACGGCTTGGGCATGGTCGGCACGCCGCCCGTGGCGATGACGCAGTGCTGGAACGTCACCCGCGTCTCGGCCCCGCCCTCGCCCGTCACCAATACGCTGTTGGGACTCTCGAAGGTGGCGTGGCCGCGGAGGGTGTCCACCTGCCGGGCCTTACACAACTGGCCGATGCCGGCCGTGAGCTTGCCGATCACCTTGGTCTGCACGAACTCGCGGAGCTTGGGAAGGTCGAGCGTCAGTTCGCCGAAGCTCAAGCCGATGTCGGCGGCGTGCTTGGCCTCCTTGACCACCTTGGCGGCGTGCAGCAGGGCCTTGGACGGGATGCAGCCGCGGTTCAGGCACACCCCGCCGAGCTTCGGGTCGCGGTCCACGAGCAGGGTCTTGAGGCCGTGGTCGGCGGCGTGCAGGGCGGCCGGGTAGCCGCCGGGGCCGCCGCCGATAACCAGGAGTTGAACGTCGCGGGTGTCGGCCATCGTCGGGGGTCCGGTGGGGTACGGGCGTGTGCCAGTATTCTACGGATGCATCGGCGGAGACACGCCGAGCGTTCGAGGTCGGGCTGAGAAGAGAATCTCATGTGGCTGGGTTGTCTTCAGTCGGAGTCGAGCCTAAGATATAATAAAATCAGCATTTCGTTACAAACCGCCCCGGGGACATCCGCCACGGGGACAACCGATGGCTTCGTCCCTGACTCGTGGGTTCATGTTCCGGCCGCGGCTGACGGAGTTCGAGGGCCGGCTGACGCCGAGCACCGCCCTCGACAACCACACCTACACGCCTCCTCCGCAGAACACGTCACCGGCCACCACCGACAATGACAACATGGGTACGGCCCCGCCTGGCGACACCACCAACGACGGGATGGGGTCGGCGGACCCGCATGACACTACCAACGACGACATGGGGTCGGGCGACGGCACTGCCGGCGACCCGGGCAATGGGGTGTCGGGCACGCCGCCGGGGAACAACAACCCACCGACCGACAATCCCCCGCCTGCGGGCTCGACGGTCATTGGCGGCCCCGGCCGGCTCCCGTACCCGCCTGGGTCTCTTGCGGTCGTCATCCAGGACTCTGCGGGCGGCGACGCGGCGGCCATTCGCCGTCAACTGTCAGGTGATTCGCGCGTCGCAGACGGAGTGACATCGTGGGAGCAACTCTGCCGAGAGCTCGCCAAGGCTCCGGCCGGGTCGCTTGGTAGCCTGATCTTCAGTGGACACGGGTATGTGCTGGGAGGGGTGTGCGGCACCGCCCCTGGCGGCGAAATCACTTACACCTTGGCGATCCCTGACCTGATGAACGATCCGGCAACCTTGGCGATGATTAAGAAACCCTAACTTTACTGGCCGGCGTGGTGTCGGCCGGGTAGCCTGACGGCCTCCCGACGAGGCTGCCAGGATGGCCCGCAAGCTCCTGCCGG